>NZ_JAAHIG010000211.1:0-15810 GCF_010692305.1 Moorena sp. SIO4G3
TCAATAGGCAAGAGGCAAGATTAACCCACCCCTAACCCCTCCCAGGAGGGGAAGGCAAGAGGCAAGATTAACCCACCCCTAACCCCTCCCAGGAGGGGAAGGCAAGAGGCAAGATGGGAAAGATATCCGGAGTTTTATTGCCCAATAAAATTAGTTGCGTAGGGTGCGTTAGGGGTGCCTCATTTTCCGCCTCGTAGCCAGGCTTTGGATAGCCCGCCCCGTAACGCACCACCGTGTCAAAGAGCAAAAATGAGATGCACCCAAGGCAAGAGGCAATATGGGAAAGATATCCGGAGTTTTATTGCCCAATAAAAAAATAAATTTTAGGTTTACTTTTTATTGGATATATGATATATAATAAAAAGCGAAATGTCTAATTTAATTGTTGTAAATTGATAGTTGTTGAAACTAACTATTTTTGAATAAGGAGCAAAAAAATGTCAGATACTAAAGTATTTTTTGGTGTTTCTCTAGAACTGGCTGGGAAGACAATTTCCCTAGAACCTAAAAATGCAATTGATGAGCTTAGAGAAAAGGGAATTGAAGTTGAACTTCCGGCAGGGGAGAGAGTATATTTAGGTACAGTGGGTAGTTCTCTTAACAGTATTTTAAAAACACTAGGAGCACTTAAGGAAGAGGAAACAACGGCTCCCTTTCTGAATGATAATGGCACGATCAAGTCCGAATACTTACCAGAGATTACCGTCTTACAGAATGCTGCTGATCTCGTTTTAGAAGCTGGTTTATATGTGGATGAATTTCATGTCAGAATTCCAGGTTCTACTGCCAATGAAACTGTGACTGATAATAATCAGACGACAACAGTAGTAAAAAAAGATAAAACAGCATATACCGTTGGACTATCAGCAGAATGGCAAGATGATGCAGGTCAATTAATTGACGGATTAGAGCTTAAATTAAAGGGGGTCTATTTCAAAATCAGTAATGAAGAATAGCTATCAGCAATCAGCAATCAGCTATCAGCTATCAGCTAATGCTTCACAGCGTCGAAGCCTGTGCCACTTGGCTTTTAAATAAAATAAGCTGAGGGCTGTTCGCGTAGCGTGAGCTTTTAGCTCACGGCTCACGGCTGTTCGCGTAGCGTGAGCTTTTAGCTCACGGCTGACCACTGATAACTGACCACTGACCGCTGACTTTCGATAATTCCATTTTTGCCTAGTAATATTTCTGAATCGAGCGATGACTGCAATAGTGCAAAGAACAACCAGTGTTAGCTTTGGTATGATCTCCGAGCTAACCGTTGCTGGTGAAACTGTCAATTTGATCCTGGAGAAAATTGAAGACCGCAACGTAACGGTTTATCAGGGCGGTATGATTGCTGGACAGCGACTTTATGTCGTGGCGCTTTTGGAAGAATTAATTCCAGAATTAGATGCACCAGACTCGATTCAGAACTTAGCCATTACTAAAATGGCGGTGGAATTGCGACCAGATAAAGGGGCATTTTCTTTTGAGGCTGCTATTGAAAATGCCTGGTCGATTACCCTCGATTCGGGGCCAACCTTATCGATCAAACAGCTTGCTCTGTCAGTGTCATCGGTCAAATCTTCTGGCTCAACCAATGGCACTCAACAGAATACGGCAGAATCCCTCTCCCAGCAGCGAAAACTGTCATTTGAGGGGCTGTTTGAGTTATTTGGTGGCGAATTTGCGGTTAAGGTCGCCCATCAATTTTCGTCACAGAGTGGCATAATTGCCAGTCAGTGGGCATTTTCTGCCACTGCTGAAAATATCAGCATTACCGAAGTTATCAAAGCTTTTGGATTTTCCCAGGATAAACTCGATTATGGGTTGCGGGATTTAGTAGTTTCCCTGGCATTTGCGCTACAACAAACCCGCTATCAAGACAATAGTACCCAAATCGTCGAATCCCGCTATACCTTCACCGGATCCATGGATTGGGATACTGGCATTGCCTTAGTGCCAGGGGAAGAAACCCTGCAAATCCAAGCAGCGATTGAAATTTCCAAAACCTCCAGTAATAGATCCGGGGGAACCTCTACGACCCTAAAAGGCGCGATCGCAGGAACGGTCAAAGCCTCGATTCCCTTTTTCGATACCTTACAACTCTCGGTTATCTATACCTTTAGCCAAACCAGTAGCACCTCTAGCTCTGGTCGTTCATCCCAAGCCCTGGCAAATCGTACCGGTGAGTTAATTTTCCAACTCCAAATCAGTACCCTGTTGTTGAGCGCAGTCTACACCGATATCAATACCGATATCAATAATCGTAAACTGTTGCGGTTTAGCGTTAGTTTGGTCAGTGGAAAGAATCCCACCATTGGTGACCTGATTGCCTATATTGTCAGCGTCTATGACTCCAGCATTATTGACTTTGAACTCGATCCACCCTGGGATGAATTTGCTAAAGAAGAGATAGCGCTAGATAAGTTTAGTCTGGAGATAGACCTAACCGATAAATCCATCACCATTTCCTACAAGGCTACCTTGAATGTCTTGATTGCTAAGGTATCCAATGTGGGGCTGTCTTACCAGTTTGGGACTAAGTCATCTCAGGTTAGTACCCAACAAAATAATGCCAGAACAGCATCCAATAAGAAAATAGCGATCGCAGTAGACTTAAGTATTCCTGGAGAACCCAAAAAGCGAGTTCAGTGGGACCCAGTCAATGAAAATCCCCCACAAGTGCCCAGCACTAAAGCCCCGATCTTCGAGCTGAAGTTCCTGGCTTTGGGACAACGGGTTGCCTTTGCACCAGAAATTGTTCAGCAAGCTCGTACTATTGAGCAATTCACCACGGTGATGCGCCAAACCTTGGTACCCCTTCCCCCTATTAAACGGCGGCAAAATCCCCTCACAGCTCTGCAACAGTCCTTACCCTCAGTCGTCAGTTCTGACCCCACTCAACCAATTCAATTTTCAGGTCAGCCAATACAGTTTAGTGCAGAGAGTGGGTGGTTAATTGGTGCCCAATTTGTGATTTTGGGTTCCATTGAGATCAGTGTAATTTTCAACGATCCCTTTATCTATGGGCTGCGCATTAGCTTGTCGGGACCCCCGGTACAGAGTTTTGCTGGATTTGAATTTGAAATCCTCTATCGCCGCATTAGTGACACTGTCGGGGTCTATCGCAGTGAGCTGGTTTTACCGGACACCATGCGGTATATCGACTTTGGTGCTGTTCATATTACCCTGCCAGTGGTTGCCATTGAAATCTATACCAATGGGGACTTTGGTATCGATGTGGGCTTCCCTTGGGGTGGTGACTTTTCGAGATCCATTGCTGTTAATGTCGGCATCTTTTTAGGGTTAGGGGGCTTCTATTTCAATAAACTTAGTGCAGAAACAGCCACCAGTGTTCCCGACATTGTTAGTGGCACCTTTGACCCGGTATTGGAATTTGGCATTGGCTTACAGGTCGGGTTGGGGAAAATTATCAATAAAGGTCCTCTGCGCGCCGAATTCAGCATTACCATCCATGGGATTTTGCAAGGGGTGTTTGCTACCTATAATCCCACCGATACTAATGAGAAAAAGGCCACCTATTACCAGATTCAGGGTGGTGTAGCCATTGTTGGTCGCATCTATGGTGTCGTGGACTTTAAGGTCATTAAGGTTGATATAGAAGTCCTGGTTAAAGCTGCGGTGCTGTTTGTGGTGGAGGTATACAAAGCGATTCAGGTGGCTCTGGTGGCTACGGTTTCTGTCAAAGCATCGGTCAAGATTGGCTTTGTCCGGATCAGATTTAAGTTTAAATTAACCGTGCGGGAGCAATTTGTCCTCGGTTCAGATAGCACACCACCCTGGCAACTCGCTCCTGACTCTGGGGGAGCCATAGCTCCCCCAGAGCCAGAATTTACTGCCCGTGCTCAAACCGTGCGTCCCCCTCGAATGCAGAAAAATGCTAGGGCTAATCGCTCCTTTGCTTTTGCTAAAGCCCAGACCATTAGTAGCACAGGAACAGTTACAAATGCTACTACTACAAATGTCACTACTGAAACATCTGGTGGACGGTCATTGCGATGGGATGATGGCACAACGGGAATTAAGCTAGCACTGCCCGGAAACGTGGGCACGGACACTGTAAAAGACGGCAAGCTTCGCCTCGATATTTATTTTCAACCGTCCTTTACTAAGACCGAAACAGGGGTAAGTGGTATCGGGTTATTGTTTATGGAAAACTCGATTCCCTTAAATGATGATGATACTTCTACCAATGCTAATAATGATACGGACTTTGATGAGTTAGTTAAAGCCCTATTCAAATGGGTGATTTATGCCTACTTATCAGATAGTGAGCGTAATGCTTTAACTATCGACCCAAGTGCTGTTAATGTTGATGATCAAGTCTTAAGCTTGGAATTGTTAGAAGATGTTTATACCCTATTCGTTAACTACTTAGACGAAGAACCGGCGGATGAGTTTTGGGAACCCCTGATTCGATTCTTGTCTACCAATTTTATCTTTGATATCACCGACAGCCCCATCGATAATAAGACGGAAATTAGTGGTACCCTTTTCCCGATGTTTCCTCAACTTCAGATGGAACTAAAGGATGGTGCTGATACTGTTCTCAATACCGTTTATTTTGATAGGCCGAAATATTCTCCCGCTCAAATCAAGGCGATTCAAACTTATTTTCAATCCTCCAACTATAACCATAACCAGAGCACAGAAGAAGTCCTGGGACAAATACCGACCAACGATGCATCCGCAGAGTTAGCGATCGCTGAACTTTTATTTATTGACTACTTCACCTTAATTATTCGCTCTGCGGTGCAGCTTGGCATCGATTATGTCAGAGATCAAGATCAAAATGATGAGGAGTTTGATGAAAATGGCCAGATTACCCTAGGCAATTTATTAAATAATTTAGGTGAGTCGTTCGAATCCTTAGCGGGAATGACCTCACGATTCTTGTTGCATGGATTGCGAATGCCCACCTTTACAGAAGATAACACTACAGAAGATAACACTACAACTATTAATGGACAACAAGCTGCTTATCTTGCTACAGGACAACAATTTACTGTTACAGTTACGCGCACTGCTCCCACAAAAGACGGGGATAGTGAGACGGTAACGATTAGCCCCAATGAAATCCGGTTATTTAAACCGGATACTTTGACTTGGATTCGACTAATTGATGATCCAAGTGAGAACAGTAATAGTACAACGTTAACCCCTGAACTTAATTACCCTTTCCCGGATAGTGATCCTCCCTACAACACCATTACGCTTATTAAGCAGCTTGATGAGGCAGCAACCAGTGGAATTTTGCCCACAACTCCTCCAACACTGCTGGAGTTTTACAATCCCACTAACCAGCAATACACTATTCGCCAAAAAACTTACTGGAATGAATCTATCAATGCAGCAAATAGTGACAATTTGCTGTGGGAACTTCCTTCTGGGTTATGTGATTATCTCAAGTCTAAGTCTGATGAGATTAGCTTTAAGTTTTTATACAACTTAACCCTTTTATACAATCAGCAGCAAGTTCAAGATAGGGAAACGTTAGATACTGCGGAGATTGAAGCGGGATATACTTGGGCAACTAAATTAACCTTGGAAATCCGCCAAGTCTCCACCTCAGATGGAAGCGGATTTTTGCCCACGGTATACGCTATTGAAAGGATTGAAACCGCTAGTCGGCAATTGCTGCAAGATATTCTGACAGCAAACGAAACTCCTACAACCTTGACCTTGTTGTATTTGGATGACAGTGGTGACTCGAAAGTTCTGACCCGTGATGGCAGTGCTGAAGTCTTGATGCTGAAGACGAATTTATCCCTAGATTCTGGGGATAATCGTACGGTGACACTAGAGACAGATAATGATGCAACTTTCTTCCTACCATTCCTAACACTGGTACAGGAAAGCACTGTTGTAAATAGTGAAGGCTATTACCTCAACTATAGCTATACACAAAACAATGAGCAAAAGGGCTTACCAGATTCTCTGTTTGCTGATGGGGACACGGCTCAGGTCACTCTGTTAATGACCTTTAGCAGCACTCCCGCTAGGTATCACAACTGCCTTAATATTCCATCTGATCATTCCCAGTACAGTACACTCGATGATGTCAGCGAAATTTTTGCCACCAGTAGTCAAACAACTAATGTGTTGAAGATTCCGGCGGGAAATCTTGGTTTTAGACTGACCCGTACAGCCATTGAAGCTCAAAACAATGAGACTGCTACCGATGAGATTCAAAACCTCTATCAGCTTTTAAGTTATCAGGTGCCCAGTACAGCAGCTGACTTTAAAACCGAGCAAGACCGTCTACCGATCGGACCGATTGAAGAGAATGAGGATAATACAACATGGGTCTATGAAAAAGTCTTGCCGGTTTATGCCTTAAGCACCGCCGCCATCACAGCATCCCAAGCATTACCGGAAATTCTCAAGGATACCCTCAATCCCTATTACGGCATTGGAGATACCTTTACGTTGGATTTTCGCTGGCAAGATATCTATGGCAATCGTTTAGGAAGTGATGGGGACTTTGCAGAAGGTATTAGCCAAAAATTAGGGTATTTCGACCCGATTTTCGGAATCAATCAATGGCCGTCGGTGGGTGAAAGCTATCAGATCACCAGCAAGGATGAGAAGACCGCTAATTTGATTCTGGAGTTGGTGTTAGACCAATCTAAATATATTCCCACTCCTGGGAATATTTTCACTGAGGTACTGGATCAGATTAAAACTGACCGCGCCACCTATCAACAAATTTACTATCAGGTTCATGACTCCAACTTGACGTTTAGGGTGAGTACATCGGTGATTCCCACCCCTGACCAGCAGCAGGAGTGGCAGGAGTTGACTGATCAGCGTGCCGCCTTCACGGGCTTTGTGGATAATGTCTATAAGTATTTGGTCACGTTGGAATATCTGCAGCAATTTACCTATACAGTTGCTGGTAACACTGAAAACCTGGAATCCGTTGCTAATCAGTATGGCTGTGATATTGGAGATTTAGGGGATAGTAATAGTGCAGTTAGTGGTATTTTCACCAGTCCTCAAAATATTCAGATTCCTGTCGGTATTCGGGTTAAGCAAAACAGCTTAAATGAGATCGCAACCAAGCTCAACAAAGATTACGGCACTCAAGAGGCTAAAGTCAACGAAATTGTCACGGAATATGCAAAAACGGCGGATTTATTAGCGGTTGGTGAGATTATTGCTTACAATAGCGCTGGTAATTCCCTCAGCTATACCGTTCAAGATGGGGATACCTTCGAGTCGATTGCGATCGCACAACTCGCCTTAGAGGAAGACCAGCTGATCGAAACCCTGCTACAAACCATTGCTCAAGAGTTAAATACCACCGAAACCTTCGAAACCTTAACCAATGGTGTCCTGATCAAGGGTCTAGAATCATCCCACGTCAACAATTACGTTACCCTAAACGCCACCCTAGAAGAAATTGCCTATGGGGTATTGCAGCTGGAAAATGCTGACCTGGATCTGGAGTTTGACCAGATCCCGACTGACCGGATCAATGAGATTATTGCAGAGAATGAATCGACGGTATTGCTGGCAGGGGTTACGGTTTCAGCCTTGGATAATAATAGCACAACCCAGGATGGCGAGACGTTGGGCACTCTTCGAGACCGTCTGTTAGCACCACCAGCATCCCAGGATGTGGTACAGGCCATTCGTGATCTGGAAATTTTCCCCACGGACACAACATTAACGGTCACGGTGACCAAGAATGATGAAGCAACACCAACTCCGTTTAATGTAGACATCAAGATAATTACTGAAAAGACCTGGAGTGCGATCGCAGCGGCATTCCCCAATACCTCTAGCACGGAAACTGTTGAAACAGTGATTCTTGCCAATGCCCAACGCCAGGATTTACTGGTGGCAGGTTCCACAATAACCATAAAAATGGCCAATATTAGCCTTGATTACACCATCCAGGCTCAGGATAGTCTATATCACATTGCCCTGAACCAGTTTGTCGGCACTACTACTATCGAAACCCTGCTACAAACCATTGCTCAAGAGTTAAATACCACCGAAACCTTAACCAATGGTGTCCTGATCAAGGGTCTAGAATCATCCCACGTCAACAATTACGTTACCCTAAACGCCACCCTAGAAGAAATTGCCTATGGGGTATTGCAGCTGGAAAATGCTGACCTGGATCTGGAGTTTGACCAGATCCCGACTGACCGGATCAATGAGATTATTGCAGAGAATGAATCGACGGTATTGCTGGCAGGGGTTACGGTTTCAGCCTTGGATAATAATAGCACAACCCAGGATGGCGAGACGTTGGGCACTCTTCGAGACCGTCTGTTAGCACCACCAGCATCCCAGGATGTGGTACAGGCCATTCGTGATCTGGAAATTTTCCCCACGGACACAACATTAACGGTCACGGTGACCAAGAATGATGAAGCAACACCAACTCCGTTTAATGTAGACATCAAGATAATTACTGAAAAGACCTGGAGTGCGATCGCAGCGGCATTCCCCAATACCTCTAGCACGGAAACTGTTGAAACGGTGATTCTTGCCAATGCCCAACGCCAGGATTTACTGGTGGCAGGTTCGACAATAACAATCCCCGATATTATTGATTACACCATCCAGGCTCAGGATAGTCTATATCACATTGCCCTGAACCAGTTTATTGCCACTACTGATGATGATCCTAGCGCCATCGATGTGCTGAAATCGGGCATTGTTGCTGAAGTGGGTGCCCTGGAGTATACCATTGCTGATCCGGCCCAACGGAACACCCTTGCTTACCTAACTCAGCAGCTTCATCTACAAACCAACCTTCATCGCACGGTGTTGGAAACGGTACAAGCGGTGGGCAATATCAGTGATATTCTGACTGTGTCTACGATCAATAGTCAATTAGCTGTGGTTGCTGCTGCTGTTAGCGATATGACTGGGTTATTTGGTACGGAGGATGTAATCCTGGCTGACGTGCTGTTTAACTACACTGTCACCAGTGGGGATAGCTTTGAGCAAATGATTGCTATTGCTGCTGCCGATGATAGTCAAATTATTACCGATCAAACCACAGCAGGGGATATTGCTCTTCAAAATCCCACTTTAGCCTTAGAGTCCGGGGCAACTCTCTACATTCCGGATCGCTTTACCCTAGATACCTCTTCAGATACCTCTTCTGCACAGAACCCTCTCTCTCTAGTAGTGGTATCCACAGATCAAACCACATCCCTGAGTACCTTAACCAGTACCATGGAAACGAAAATTACCCCAGCAGCAGTAATGGAAATTACCCCAGCAGCAGTAGCGGTGGCTAACCAAACCCTGGCCGGACTCTTGAGTGGCAATACTGCTATCGATGTCCGTCCGGTTTTGGAATCCCTGACTAAGATTAGAAATAGCGACTTAGAACGGTTAGCGGCTTTCATCAGTCAAACTATCGAGACCGGAACTGAGGAAACCTTCTACACTCTCACCTCTCGATGGGCGCAAACCCTGGTTAATTTCAAAAATAGTATTGATGCCGAAGCCAGTCAAGCCCAGCAAAGCATTGGGGCGGTGAATGCTATTTATGAGCAACTGGAGAACTTGGAAGGGGCAAATCGCATTGCGTTACGGGCCTTACTTGATCTCAATGATAGTGAATCTTCTTTGAGTATCTTGAAAGCAACACTGCAGGATGGAGATGCCCTTAAACCCCAATTCCAGCCATCAAAGGTTCATAGCGAATCTGATACCTTGGATGTGCCGGATGCGGCTGAAGGTAACCTTAAATCCCAATTCGAGCCATCAACGGTTCATAGCGAACCTGAAACCTTGGATGTGCCGGATGCGATCGATCGTATCAAAACTGCCCATGGTCAAACCGATGATCAGGTATTGATCGACACCTTAAAGGAATCATTGGAGATTATTCATCGCATGTATGACCTCAGTTGTCTGAAAACAGCGGTGGATCTGTTAGAAAAGCGTACGCAACGCCCCCTAACTGTGGCAGAAGTAGCAGAGGCGCTCCAAAATGAATCGGATCTGATTGAGGCCAATCAAAATTGGATTGTTCCCCCAGCAGTAGCTAGCACAACGGTTTATCTCACCATCCGAGATAACAATAATAGTCTTCTGTATCCAACGGATTTACTTTTCCCGGTCACCGTACAGCTGGAAATGCGACGCAACCAGGATTTGATGCATTCCGACGATGTGTGTGAAAAGGAGATGGATTGCTATGTGTCTGAAGCTGAGGTAGTATCAGCCTATTTTGCCCCCAAAACCGTTGTGCTGACCAGCTCCTCCGATGATGAAAATGCTGAGTTTAGTGAACGCCTGGCCTCCCTTGACCCCTTTGCCAAGGCATTTGAGCAAGCACTACCTAACTTAAAGCTAGCAGTGGGGAGGGATGCTGGGAATATTGATAATGCTAATCCTCAAAACAGTGATACCCTGTGGGCAGTTCATCTGGGGGATACCGGGATTAGTTACGATATCAAAGAGGATTTCCCCTACTTCTTTTCCGCTGCGCCTTTGAGCAATACCTTAATGTCAGGGGAAGTAAACCTTTACAGCTACACCCAAGATGGTGGACTTGACCAAACCTCAACAGAAACCGTGCGAGTGGATGCGGTAGACCTGAATGGTTTAGCCCGTAACTATTTACGTGCTATTGAAGATATCCTGAAACCGGAAACAGCTATCCCTGCAGTGAATGATACTATTGAAGTGGATGATTCCACTTTACAGGATGAGCTTAGGGGCATTTTAAAGGATCAGCTTAGGCGGATTTTAGATGTCAAAGCAAGTTTGGCCGATTCGATTAGTAAAAATGTGACCCATGTATTGAAGACTTCTGTGGATACAACTTCCGAAGAGTATACTACTCGCCAAACCTTAGCGGTGGAAGCACTCCAAAAGGAATTGCTGACAAATTTAGCGGATGCTTACGACATTGAAACCATTGTTCAATATAACGTAGATGTAGAGATCGCTGATCGCTATCAATGGCCTGATCAAGATATTCCTCGTTTATCTGGGCAACCAGTGATAAACGGGGCTTATTACACCAATCCTGAAAGTACACCCAACTCCACTATTTCTGACGCAGAAAACCAAGCTCTGCTTCAATCGATAGATTTCACCTTATCTCCAGCTAAAATTGAACTGAGCGATGCCAAC
The DNA here is from genome assembly GCF_010692305.1 of Moorena sp. SIO4G3. Taxonomy (NCBI): domain Bacteria; kingdom Bacillati; phylum Cyanobacteriota; class Cyanophyceae; order Coleofasciculales; family Coleofasciculaceae; genus Moorena; species Moorena sp. SIO4G3. Next base: position 11,125 of record NZ_JAAHIG010000211.1, read on the forward strand.
AATGGTAAGTCTACGCTAACCTTTTTCTTTAATACCCAAACTCCTCAGCGTTACGAAGATATTGCGGTTAATCTGAACTATCAGGTTAATGAGTTGGAATACAAGATTAATACTACTAATTCCACCTCCTCTTGGCTCAATTTTATTCAACCTCTCAACGATGAGCCTAATCAAATTGGAGATGTTCAAATTCCCATTCCTTTGCGAGATTTTCCCCTTCCTCCTTCTCTGATTTCCCATACAGCAATTCCTGACCCCGACAGCTTTGCTGGTGAGATTCTCAGTGCTGAGGATATTCGAGACTGGAATTATGTTTTCCTCTATGAACATCCCGATGTGGCTCAAGATACCATTGAATGCCGGATTGAATACAATGGTTCCTCTAAATTAACCATTAATGATGTCTCTTTGAAGGAACCCGAAGAAAATCAAGACGTAGAAGCAGTTTTCACTATTACCTTATCTCCTCCCTCTGACAATACTGTTACGGTTGATTATCAAACCCAGGATGGCACTGCGGAAGCACCAGGAGATTACACGGCAACGAGCGGAAGTCTACAATTTGATCCAGGTGAAACCACCAAAGAAATTCGGGTGCCAGTCAACAGCGATGATGTTGTTGATGAAAATAATGAAACCTTTACCCTTGTGCTGAGTAATGCAGTTAATGCAGACATTGCGGACCCAGTGGGTGTTGGCACAATTATCGATACGACCAATACTATTGATCCACTGTTGGATACCCTGGTGCGGTTTAACAATCTATATCCAACCCTAGCCAGTGATCTCAAAACTTTGGAAACCGGGTTAACCTCTGACAACGAGACTACTGACAAGGAGAAGACTACAGTTGCTTATGCCCTCAGTGCCTTTGCGACTCTAGCAGAAGACGTGGCTAGGTCATGGCAAATTTGGCAACCGATTGCGATCGCACAGGCATCTCGCGAGACAGTTCACTACAACATTGATGAAAACCTATCCGCTGACCAAGAAACCAAAACAGTTATCATCACTCCCACTAACAATATTCCCGATACTGATCAACAAGTCTTAGATATTGAGTTACCAGGGTATGAGTTAAATGAGACCAGGCAAAACGATTTCACCACTAACTCCTCCACAGTAGCTTATACAACAATTGAGTATGATTTCACCAAATTGCTTGATGCAACTGGGGTAGAAACCTTTGGGGAGTCGGCATTACCAGACCGTAAGGTGACTGTAACTAATTTGGATGTGTTGGACTATCAAAATGCCTGGGGTGCTATCCGTCTCGCCCGCAATAAAAATTTGATTGATGGCCGGGAAACCAATGCTGCTTTCATCTTCCAGACTCCTGAAGTCCGGTTTAAGAATCGGATTACTCCTCTAATAGTTAATGATAAGCGTTGGGATATTGCAGACCTGGGCGATTCCAGAAGTAAAGCCTTGGATAAGCATCTCGAAGAGTTATTCAAAGTCTTGCTCCCAGCTATGATTAACCGTCCTTATGATATTCGGATTAGCTGTCAGTATGCCTTTGCCTTAGCTAGCAATACTAGCGCCACTGGTAATGAAGAAGAACTATTAGCTTCCTTACCTGTTTTACTAACTCCTCGATTTACGGTTCAAAAGTCTGGGGATTCCACGGATATGTTAACAGTGACTCAACAGCTGCGAACAAATATTTTCCAAGAAATTGACGATTGGCAGGAGCAGAAAAACCCCAATCAAACCAGGGGACGATATCTATTTAGTTTTAGTTTCTTTTCCAATCCAGAAAATGTGAGTAGTACGGAGAATCCTAATTTGCCTCTGTTAACGGTGGAAAACTTGAATCTTTTGCTGACAGATATTAGTTAAGAATAGTAAGTTATCAGCGGTCAGCTGTCAGCTATTCACACAGCTAAGAATTGTTATAGGGATAAAAACTCTACGAAGGGATTGTTTGACCGGACTATACAACAATGTTAAGATTACTCTGGTTTTAATACTAAACATTTCAAAACTAAAAGGTTAATAACATGAAAACCTTGGTAAGGCGTATAAGTACAATTATTTGTACTATAACCCTAGCCTTTACTTTAATGGCTAAACCAGCTCAAGCTTATTCCGATATAGCCCTGGTACGACAAGCTCCAGGTTGGGGTAGTATACCTGTGGCTTCTTCCAATGGTGATGGCAGCTTTACTGTTACTAATGCCGGAATTAGCAAGTTTATTGATAAGTGGGCACCCACAGGTGGAGTTAAGGTGATAACTGGTGACTTTAACGGCAATGGTCGCACCGATATCGCCCTGGTACGACAAGCTCCAGGTTGGGGTAGTATACCTGTGGCTTTTTCCGAAGGTGATGGTAGCTTTACTGTTACCAATGCCGGAATTAGCAACTTTATTGATAAGTGGGCACCCACAGGTGGAGTTAAGGTGATAACTGGTGACTTTAACGCCGATGGTCGCACCGATATCGCCCTGGTACGACAAGCTCCAGGTTGGGGTAGTATACCTGTGGCTTTTTCCAATGGTGATGGCAGCTTTACTGTTACCAATGCCGGAATTAGCAACTTTATTAATCAGTGGGCACCCACAGGTGGAGTTCAGGTGATAACTGGTGACTTTAACGGCAATGGTCGCACCGATATCGCCCTGGTACGACAAGCTCCAGGTTGGGGTAGTATACCTGTGGCTTTTTCCAATGGTGATGGCAGCTTTACTGTTACTAATGTCGGAATTAGCAAGTTTATTGATAAGTGGGCACCCACAGGTGGAGTTAAGGTTTTAACTGGTGACTTTAACGGCAATGGTCGCACCGATATCGCCCTGGTACGACAAGCTCCAGGTTGGGGTAGTATACCTGTGGCTTTTTCCGAAGGTGATGGTAGTTTTACTGTTACTAATGTCGGAATTAGCAAGTTTATTAATCAGTGGGCACCCACAGGTGGAGTTAAGGTTTTAACTGGTGACTTTAACGGCAATGGTCGCACTGATATCGCCCTGGTACGTCAAGCTCCAGGTTGGGGTAGTATACCTGTGGCTTTTTCCGAAGGTGATGGTAGTTTTACTGTTACCAATGCCGGAATTAGCAACTTTATTAATCAGTGGGCACCAGCAGGTGGAGTTAAGGTGATAACTGGCAACTTTAACTGCGATAATCGCACCGATATCGCCCTGGTACGACAAGCTCCAGGTTGGGGTAGTATACCTGTGGCTTTTTCCGAAGGTGATGGTAGTTTTACTGTTACCAATGCCGGAATTAGCAACTTTATTAATCAGTGGGCACCAGCAGGTGGAGTTAAGGTGATAACTAGTGACTTTGGTGTTCATTAATTGCAGTACATTATCAAGGATTGGTAATGCACCTGAGTTGTGATGGCGTTGGTCTCCGACTCCAGCAACTCTGAGATTGTTGTAGCGGTTAGCGATGACCCGAATCCACCGCCAGGAGTAGCCAGTCACCTCGGCTACTTCTGGCGGTCGTTTTACTTTTGGCCATTAACCAGAGTATAATGTCTTTCCCAGAGTGGAATAAGACCTATCGTTCGACGGAGTTGTTTGCGTTTTTTGCCAACCGAGTTATTTGACACTCCCCGTCCGTCTAGGAGGGGGATTCTTACTTCACAGAGCCGTCTTGCTCGACCAGGCCGGAGCCAGGAAAAGTAGAGGACAGTTCTCCATAAGCGTTCGGATCAATGATCCAGGTTCCTGTATGCCCTACAGTACCCAAGGCTCTTTTTAGAATATTGATAGCTGCATTATGGTCGCGATCCAACACACACCCGCACTTACAGGTATGGGTTCTAGTAGATAGCGATTTTTTGACAACTTCACCACAGTTTGAGCAATTTTGGCTAGTATAGCTAGGATTGACTGCTACAGTTTGTCTACCAAACTTTCGTCCAAAATACTCTAACCATTTTCTAAACTGATACCAACCTGCATCATTAATAGACTTGGAGAGACAGTGATTTTTGACCAAATTTATCACCCTTAAATCTTCGTAAGCGACCACATCGTTAGAGTGGATTACGCAACGGGCGAGTCTCTTCGCATGTTCTTCACGTTGCCTACTTATTTTAAGGTGCATCCTGCCTAATCTATTAACGGCTTTCTTACGGCTAGATGAGCCTTTCTTTTTGCGAGAAACTCGGCGTTGATGAAACTTCAACCGCTTCTCGCCCTTGCGATAAAACCTGGGATTTGGCTCTATGTTTCCCTTGGAATCGGTATAAAATTCTTTCAGTCCTACATCTAACCCAATGTTGGTATGTGATGGTTCTAGAGATTCTTTAAGATCAGCTTTGACACAAAACTGGACATAGTAACCATCTGCTCGACGTACTAACCTAACTCGCTTGATCAGCTTTTGGTCGTAACGCCACACTTCCCAGGTTCCCTTGAGTTTTAGTTTCCCAATTCCTTTTTTGTCTAAGAATTTTATTGATTTGGTATCAAGGGAAAGTTTCCAGCCTGATGTCTTGTATTCAACTGACCGGGAAAACTTTTTAAACTTGGGATAACCCTTTTTGCCAGGGACTTGTTTTTTACACTTATCGTAAAACCTAGAAATTGAACTATAGGCTCTTTGTTGAACTAAGTCGAAGAGTCGCCTCTTCTGACTCGTCTTCAAAACCGTACGTGACACTTTCGCATCATACGGCTCCTCATTATAGTACTTTAAATCCATGACATTGGCTCCTCTTAGAATGGG
>NZ_JAAHIG010000212.1:0-15752 GCF_010692305.1 Moorena sp. SIO4G3
CATTCATGCTCACGCACTTCCAGGTAAAACTACTGAACCGATACGTTTTGCTACCCAATTTCCGGAAACAGGCACATATAAAGTGTGGGGTCAATTTAAGCGTAATGGTGAGATTGTAACGGCTGATTTCTGGGTAAATGCACTTTGATCAAATTTCTAATTTGGTAAGCACTCAGCAATCAGCAGTCAGCAGTCAGCAGTCAGCAGTCAGCTATCAGCAATCAGCTATCAGCCGTGGCCAAAGGCTGATAGCTGATTGCACTTACCAATAATCACAATCAGGGATATGATGATTACTCTATTGGAGTTGATCAGATTTCTAAATCTTCTCCTGTTATCCTTTATTCTTGATACGTCAGCCTGGAAATGACCGAGTCTTCCTATCCCAATTACAGTGAACAGTTGCGACAACTTATGGCAAAAGTGGGTATTCCTAGTTTTAGGCAACTAAGTCTCAGAGCTGATGTTTCCGAGTTGCAAGTGAGGCGTTTGCGGAAAGGTCAGGTCTCGCAGATGCAGCTAAAAACGCTGCTGAAACTTGCTCAAGCGTTGCAGGTGTCGGTGAATCAGTTACTGGTTATGTTTTTGCCAAATTCTGTTTCTACCTTACAGGAGGAAGACTCAACATTCAAGCAGGAGTACCAGCGTCTAGAACAGCAGTTGGAACAGCAGCGCGAGACTTTAATGCAAGAGTTTCAGCAATCTAGTTTACAAGTGCTAGAATCCTGGCTAGTGCAATGGCCGACTGCTGCTTATGCGGCACAACAGAATGAGCAGTTACCAGCTGTGAGATTATTGCCTCTGGTAAAGCCAGTGGAACAGTTGCTAGAAAAATGGGGTGTGGATGCGATCGCATCTGTGGGGGACGAACTCCCTTACGATCCACAACAACACCAACTCATGTCAGGCAGTGCTCAACCAGGTGATCGGGTTAGGGTACGTTACACTGGCTACCGCATTGGTGATAAGTTGCTGCATCGTGCTAAAGTTAGTCCAGCTAATATAGCAAAGGGAGTAGGGAGTAGGGAGTAGGGAGTAGGGAACAGCGGATCTGGGAACAGGGAACAGGGAGTAGGGAGTAGGGAGTAGGGAGTAGGGAGTAGGGAATAAAAATTATCACAATTCCTACACGAATTGCTATAGTACTAAATGAACAATTAATTTAATTTAGTCATTCATTATCAAATTTTTAATTCCTATTTTATATTTTAGATAAACAATTTTTTAGTTTATATTTGTCAGCCTTTTATATTATATCCGGATAATTAGTGATCAAAAACCATCTCCGATTAAACCTTACTCCTGTACTTCTGCCTTCTGCCTTCTGCCCTCTGCCTTCGATTCGCGCCTTGTGTAATTATTCAACCGGACATGATATTAGCTTAACTAACTGCTTTGATACCATTGAGATGCCCATCTTCCATATTAACAATCCGGTCAGCAATATCGAGAATTCGATTGTCGTGAGTAACGAGTAAAATTGTACAGCCCTGTTCTTTAGCTAACTGCTGCATTAAATCCACCACCTCACGACCGGATTTACTGTCTAGTGCTGCTGTTGGTTCATCAGCTAAGACTATCTTGGGATTACCCACTAAAGCACGAGCGATCGCGACTCGTTGTTTTTGTCCTCCAGAAAGTTTATCTGGGTAGTAATTCACCCACTTACCTAACCCCACTGCTTCCAATATAGCTACTGACTTAGTAATAGCATCTTTAGTAGAAAGTTCTGGGTGTAGTTCTGCTGACATTTGCACATTTTGGCGAGCTGTTAAACTCTTGAGTAAGTTATGAGCCTGGAAAATATAGCCAATATGACGCCGCACTGCTATCAAATGACGTTTATTGGCTCCCAGCAGTTGCTCTCCTAGGATTTTGAGACTACCAGATTGAGGCGATCGCAATCCTCCAATTAGGGTTAGTAATGTGGTCTTACCCGATCCAGAAGGACCAGTCATCAACACAATTTCTCCTTGGTGGATGTCTAGGTCAATATCAAACAAAACCTGTTTCCGTAGGAAACCCTTACCAAAGTAATGGTTGAGATGCTTAATGGATACAACTGGTTCGTCCACCATGACAGTTTTCGTTCCTAGCTAGTTATTAGTTATTGATTATAGTTTGAGGGAAAGCATTCAGCCGTCAGCTGTCAGCTGTCAGCCTAATTCTTAAAATAAACCTCGAATGGAAGAATTTAATAGTTCGAGATTTTATCGAATTGAAATTCTGGGGAAAAGCCCATCAGCAGCAGTAACAGAGATTAAACGAATGCTTACCTCTTTTATTCAAAAGCTGTTCCCAAAGCGTGCGCATCGCCCATAAGTTGATAGCTGATAGCTGATAGCTTACGTTTAAAAAATATCAGCGGGATCAGCTGCTTGGAGTTTCCCGATCGCGATCGCACCGGAAATACAACACATGATAATCGTCAGAATCAACACTGTCACTGCCCTAGCTAGACTCATAGCTATGGGTAAACTGGTAGCATTTTTCGTTAAACTATACAACCCTAATGCCAGTCCATATCCGGGAAAATAACCTAAAATTGCCAGAATCAGAGCTTCTTGAAAAACAACAATCAATAGGTAGGTGGTTTTATAACCCATGGCTTTTAGGGTAGCATACTCAGGCAAATGATCCGCGACATCAGTATATAGAATTTGATAAACAATCACTGTACCCACGATAAATCCCATAGCGCTACCGAGGGTAAAAATAAAGCCAATGGATGTACTGCTTTGCCAGTAAGCTGTCTCCCAATTAACAAACTCTTCCTTGGATAAAACTCTAACATCCTTGGAAAGTTCGCGTCTCATCTTCTCGACAACTAGCTCCAAATCTAACCCTGGTTCTAATTCAATCAAACCGATATCAATCAGTCCTCTATGGCGGTCAGGGAAAAGGCGGAAAAAGTTTAAATCACTGGTGATCACATTTCCATCGGCTGCAAAGGAAGCCCCTAGGGTGAATAAGCCCCCTACTCGAAGGCGACGTTGTTTCACTTCAGTCGTTATCTCTTTGCCCTGATTAAACTCTTCCGCAATAGGTCCATATTCAGGTCTGGAGCTGTCATCGAACAAAACGACATCTGGCATTTTAATTGTATCCAGATTGCTGGTTACTCCAGATAAATTGAAGACGTTGTCAGTAGGATTAAACCCAATCACAAGCACACTACGAGTTTCACGGGTTTGAGGATTTTTCCAGAGGCCATAGTCCATATATATCCCACGGATCGATTTGACCCCATCAAATGCAATACTTTGATACAACCTGCGACTAGGAAAACTTTTCAGAGCGAGTATTGATTGGGACTGGGGACTAATCAAAAAAATGTCACCCTGTAAGCTATTATGTAGTGTCACATTACTTTCAAACAAAGCATCCCGAAAACCCATTTGCATAAACATTAAAATATCGGCAAAAGCAATTCCTGCCAGTGCCACCAGCAAACGCATTTTTTCATGGGTCAATTGTAACCATGCTAAAGGTATTTTCATGATTAATAGTTACTGGTTAATGACCATTTTTTAATTGGAGCAAAGCGATTGACTAATCAGTAGTAACTATTTTTACGATGACTTGGGAGTTAGTTAAATCAGCAACTGTTTTGCTGTCTTCTGGATTGAGACGAATATCTACTTCGACAACTCTGGCATCTACGTCAGCGGCTGGATCAGTGTCAAGAACATCCTGTTTGTCAATTTGTTGCCCAATTCTAACTACACTGCCATTGAGCTTACCTTCAAATGCCTTGCTTTCACTAATAATAGTTACTTTCTGTCCTAGCTTGACTTTACCAATATCACTTTCGTAGACTTCAGCAACAACCATCATTTGGTCAGTTTGCCCTAGTTCAACAATTCCCTTTTCTTGATCTACGGTTTCTCCTGGATAAGTGTTAATTTTCAAAATTTGACTATCTAGTGGAGAATGGACGTAAGCAAATTTTAATTCTGCTTCGGCTTGCTTGACTTGTGCCATAGCCATTTCTAGCTCAGCTTCAGCTTGTTTAATATCTACTAGACGTACTTCTTTTATCTCTTCGAGGGTAGCTTTAGCTTCGTTAATCTGTGCTTCTACCACAGCTAGGGTCTGGTTGCGGTTGACAATAGCTTCTTTGAGTTGTTCCCTGAGGGTGCTTATAGTTTGGGTGCGGTTGGCTATGGCTTCACTCACGCTCTCTTGGGCAGTTTCTACGTTTAGGCGGCGGCTGTCCAATTCGGAAATTGCGATCGCACCGTCTCGTTCTAACTGGTCATAGCGCTGAAAATCTGCTTGCACATTCCTTAACTGAGCCTCTAATCGCCTGACTGTGGCATCTTTCTCTTGTTGTGTTTCTTGCAGCTGAGTCTGTAAACGGTCAATGCGAGTTTGTAGCGCCTCCTTCTGCCCCCGATACTCTGCCTCTAGTCGTTTAATCTTAGCGTCCTGAGCAGCAATGGTTCCACTTTTAGCACCAGCTTTGACTTTCTCCAAGTTCGCACGGCTTACTTTAACCTCCGCTTTCGCCCGTTCTAAATCCGCTTGTAAGCGATCACGATTTTCCATGATGGCAATCAATTGATTGGCACCTACTTTATCTCCTTCCTTAACCAGTAACTGAGCCACCCTTGGTGCTTGAAAAGTCGTTGGAGCAGCTAATTGAATAACTTCCCCCTCAGGTTCGAGACGTCCTAGAGCAGTTACAGCTCGGATAGCTGGGGTTGTAATGGGGGATGGGACTGGTTCTGGCGGGCGCTCACGGACCATGTCCAAACTGTATCGGCTAGCGGCCACAGTTGCCAGAATCCCAACACCAGCCAGTACAATCACCCAACGGCTGAGGGGCTTTGATAATCCCTGATCTTTTATCCCAATCTTTGGCTCCATGACTTCTCCGGTTAAATCAACTTCTGTCGGTTATATGAGCCATAACTATCTATTGTGTGCCATATTATATGGCTCCTTACTATTTAATTTATCATAAGGGAAATACAATTACGAGCACCGCTAACAGATTTTTTGAGCAATCCCTCATTACTGGGTCAGCTGAAATTCAGCAGATTGCATAGCAGGGGTTCCCGCTCGCAACTTTGCTAAAAGTTTAACGAAGGTTTTCTTTTCTGCGCCAGTCAGGTGAGCCATCAAACCTGTCACCCGATTAAAGTGGTCGGGAAGCATTTGCTTCAAGAACTGCCAACCGTTTGGAGTCAGCTGAACCATCAGCATCCGTCGGTCATCTGGGTGGGGCTGGCGTTTAACTAACCCTTGACGTTCGAGACCATCGAGCAGACCTGTGATTGTCCCACGAGTAACACCAGCCTGTTGAGCACATTCGGAAGGAGTCAAGCCTAACGAACCCGCTTTGTGTAATAACATGAGTACAGTAAACTTACCGATTGATAACTCGTAGCGACCCATATGAGTGTCAATCGCTTCGTAGATTTCAGTGGTAGTTTTCAGGAACGACAGACAAGTAAACACTGATGCTATATCTAGCTCAGGGTACTGTCTCGCCACATTTAGCAGTTCCTGCTCTGAGGGAAGGTCACGTTTAGTGAACATAGTCTATCCCCTTAAAAAAGTTTGCCGACTTATTATTATCGTGCCTTACTATAGTATTTCTCAAAAGTATTTCTCAAATAGGTGAGGTATACAAGTTGTGGATTTTAGGGAACAGGGAATAGGGAATAGGGAATAGGGAATAGAGAATAGGCAACAGGCAACAGGCAACAGGCAACAGGCAACAGAAAAAAAATCCTGTCTACTCTCTTGGTGCGCGTTCCCTAGGCGTTCGCGGAGCGGCGACCTAGGAGTTGGGAACCTCGCGCCTTGTCACACCGCCTCATTAATATGAGAAGCGCTATATATCCGTGGGATTTGGCCACCGTACTTGAGGGGTTAAATACGCTACAATTCAACCAAACTGGGTGTTCAGATTCCCTATGATTGACACATTCTCGACTCAACTCTATCAACTCCAACAATTTGCTAATAACCTGGTTGACAGCCAACTGACTCACCTGAGCCTAGTCAGCATCGCCATCATCTTTGCGGCTGGGTTACTGACTAGCCTAACCCCCTGTATGCTATCAATGCTACCCATCACAATGGGCTACATCGGTGGTTATGAAAATCAAGGACGGCTGCAAGCTGCTACCCAATCGGTATGGTTTGCCTTAGGCTTAGCCACAACCTTAGCTGGATTAGGAATTATCGCAGCATCTATTGGGCGAGTCTATGGTCAAATCGGTGTTGGCTTACCGATTATTGTCAGCCTAATCGCCATTATTATGGGGTTGAATTTACTAGAAGCACTTCCGCTACAGTTTCCAAGTTGGGGTGGTATGGATTGGATTTCCCAGGAATGGCCGAAAGGGTTACGCTCTTATCTGATTGGTTTGACCTTCGGTTTAGTCGCTTCACCTTGCAGTACACCGGTATTAGCAACGTTACTGGCTTGGGTTGTCTCAACTAAAGATTTAGTCTTAGGTGGTGCCTTGCTGTTGTCTTATACAGCTGGTTATGTGGCACCCTTGATCTTGGCAGGTACGTTTACTGCTTCAATTAAACGATTATTAGAATTGCGACAGTGGTCGAGTTGGATTACACCAGTAAGTGGTGCGCTATTGGTGGCATTTGGTGTGTTTTCTTTGTTGTCTCGGATTCCTGTGGGAATTTTTTGAGTGAGTACTTAGTGCTGAGTGCGTCGTAAGCTATCAGCTATCAGCTATAGCGGTTTTAAATTTGGTGAGGTACAGAGTTCCTGGTTTTAGGGAACAGGAAACTGCTGATATGGGAACACGGGAAAAATCATGTGTAGGTCATTCGGCTAACAAACGCTATATCAGCTATCAGCGTGTCGCGTATCAGCTATCAGCTTATGGGCTACGCGCAATGGACTTTTCTGGTGACTTTCAATTATCATTAATCTCGAACTATTAAATTCTATTGTTTGCGCACGCTACGCTGGGTTTATTTTAAGCTGACCGCTGACCGCTGAATGCTACTGAGATTCTTTTCCTAAATCTGCTCATCTTATTAAGAAAGCAAGTAATTAACTAGACTGGATATGACTTTAGAAAACTCATCAGATAACTCATCAGAAAATTCATCAGATAACTCATCAGATAACTCATCATTGACTAGTAACAGTAGGTGGTGGCGTCGCTTAGTATCAGTGCTGGCTAACTTACGGTTAGCGATTATCTTGCTGCTTGCGATCGCATTATTTAGCATCAGCGGTACAGTGATTGAACAGGGGGAATCTCTGGCGTTTTACCAAGCCAATTATCCTGAAGACCCAGCCTTGTTTGGTTTCCTCAGCTGGAAGGTGTTGTTGCTCCTAGGGTTAGATCATGTCTACCGGACTTGGTGGTTTTTGTCCTTATTAGTGTTATTTGGTAGTAGTCTGACCGCTTGTACCTTCACTCGTCAATTTCCGGCTTTAAAAGCAGCCCGGAATTGGAAGTTTTACAAACAACCCCGCCAGTTTGGGAAACTTGCTTTGAGTGTAGAGTTGGACAAGGGGTCTTTTACTTCCCTCACGGAGTTGTTAGAGAAGCGTCGTTACAAGGTATTCCAAGAGGGGGATACTATGTACGCCCGTAAAGGAATTATCGGACGGATTGGTCCAATTGTAGTTCATGCCAGTATGTTGATTATCCTGGGAGGGTCAATTTGGGGCTCAATGACAGGATTTACGGCTCAGGAAATGGTTACCAGTGGCAATACATTCCAAGTTAGAAACATTATTGATGCCGGTCCGTTTGCTTGGCCCCAAATCCCCAAAGATTTGTCAGTGCGGGTGAATCGCTTCTGGATTGATTACACTCCGTCAGGGGATATTGACCAATTTTACTCCAATCTGTCAGTTTTGGATAGTCAAGGTGAGGACGTTGACCAAGAGACTATTTATGTGAATAAGCCCCTAAGATATCGAGGTGTCACCTTTTACCAAACCGATTGGGGGATTGCTGGGATTCAGGTGCAGTTGAATAATAGTCCAATTTTCCAGCTTCCCATGGCACAACTTCCCACTAATGGTGAGGGACGGATTTGGGGAACTTGGGTTCCCACAAAACCTGATTTAAGTGAAGGGGTATCCCTTTTAGCGAGGGATTTGCAGGGAACGCTGTTTGTCTATGATGGAACGGGTAATCTCGTTTCCACCGTTCGTCCTGGTATGGGGATTAAGGTCAATGGGGTGATACTTAAAATTAAAGATGTCATCGGCAGCACTGGCTTACAAATTAAAGCTGACCCCGGTATTCCCTTTGTATACACTGGCTTTGGCTTACTGATGTTAGGGGTACTGATGAGTTATGTCTCCCACTCTCAGATTTGGGCATTACAAAAAGGCGATCGCTTTTATATTGGTGGGAAAACCAATCGTGCTTTGGTCACCTTTGAACGGGAATTGATTGAGATTTTAGAGCAGGTCGGTGAATCCTCCCAGACCGTAGAACCTTTACTGGCTAAATCTGCTTAGTATATAGCGATGCAGCAACGGAACAGGGGAGGGTACTAAACAGAATCAGAAAGGATAACTGAGTAACCGAACCACTATGGTGATCAACCCAAACATCAAGGGCAAAGTTGGTGATGCTGGAGCCTAAGAGCTGATTTGTAAACTCGCACTAAACCTTGTAGGATAAGGCTTGCTCTAAACTAGAACAATTGAACTATTTAATACCCAAAAGACAATCATAGTAAGGCTTTCAAGCTTATTAATATTTACTTGACAAATTAGCTCTCATCATTAGATATATGACTACCAGGAACGGTATGGATTTCCACCTCTGAATCTGAATCGCTCAAACGCGCTTTTGCTCCTGCTTTCAGCAGTAAGAGGGGTTGAATTTTTTGTTGATACCAGTAATCCACCAGAACAAAAATGGTGGTTATCAGCGTTGGAAAGTCTATACTGTTCATAGGAGGTTTCCGGGTGGTCAGTGACATTTCCATCTTCGAGCCTCCTTTCTCTTGTGTCTAATTCACATTAGGCGTTAGTGATAAAATAATCAATGTCTGTGGCCTCTTCAATTGAACTTGCATCTCCTACGATAGCAAATGTTCTTTCTCCTTCTAGAGGAGACCTGAGGGGGTAAAATGCAAGCTAAAATCCTTACTGGGAGTACTTTAAGCCGATATGTTACTTAATCGGTGCGCCTGACCTAGGCGAATTAAATTCGCTACAGGTGCGCACCTAGAATATACATACTGTTTTGGCCTGAGCTTGGAGGTAGTTATAAGGGTTTGAGCTTCTATAAAATCATTCGTAGGGTGAATTTGCCAGTTTATCTTTGCTAAGATAATTGGCATCAAAGCCTTATATAGTAAGCTTTTCAGGGCAAATGTCGCCCCCTCAGGTAAAATTGACTTGGTCAATTTGAGCGCTGAAAAGCAGTTACTGAGATAGTTTCAAGTTTTTGGAGAGGTCTATTAAGTCCGCGCTATGACGATTCTGAGGTAATTTAGGTGTTGGGTTTAAGTGTGAGCTTGAGTTCGGCTAATTCCTTCAACAGTTGGTCGATCAGCTTTTGCTGCAGTATCACGACCACCAACTGCTCTGTTGTCAGTGGCTTGAGTTGGGGGGGAGCTAGTTTTTCGGGTTTCAGTTGTTCGCTCATGCCGCTACCACACCGGATTTCAATATTTTGTCAACCACCCTCACCTAAATTCTTACATTTCATATAAAATCATTGGGGGCACAATAACTATAAAATCATTGAAGGCACAATAACATTGAGCAATCTTGGCAATAAAATCCATATACAGTGTGTCAAAAAAATTAAACACACTTTATATGGATTAATAAGCATGGGTTGATCTCAAGGTTTGGGTGTTCGAAAAAACCCAAAATCAGGTTGCAGATTGCGTCCTGCTATCAGCAGTCACCACTAAGTTTGGTGAATAACTCGTTGTGTCCAAGGTCTAACCAAGCTACCACTGTCAGCGAACTGAAAACCAGCTTTGCAACGCCCCTAAATTAAGGACAGCAAATAGCTGAGTAATCATGTCGTCAGAGAAAAGTAATCAAATTTAAGAAGTTATGAGGTCAAAGTAGTGAGGATCCTCTTAATCTGCACTGAGAAGCTTCCTGTTCCATGTATTCGAGGAGGTGCAATCCAGACTTATATTGACGGAATACTACCTTATCTAAGCAAGTTTCATGACGTTAGTGTTTTTTCTGTCACTGATTCAGATTTGCCCAATCAACATGTCCTGAATGGAGTCAGCTACCAGCGCTTCCCGACAGGTGATAGTGATGCTTACTACCAAGCAGCTGCTAAATTTGTAGCTGAGGAAAAATTCGATTTAGTCATTCTTTACAATCGCCCTAAATACTTACCCTCTATTGCTGCTGCTAGCCCTAGTAGTCAGTTTCTCCTGAGCATGCACAATGAAATGTTTCATGAGGAGAAGATTAAACCTGAGGTTGCTGAGACTTGTCTAGAGAAGGTCAGAGGAGTCATAACAGTCAGCAAATTTATTGCTGATGGAATTGCCGATCTCTTCCCTGACTACCGACATAAACTTAACCCCGTATATGCAGGAGTTGACTTAGAACAGTTTCAGTCCCGATGGTCACCGGAAGGATCTAGAAGTCGCCAAGAATTGCTAAGTTCTCACGGATTGACCGAACGCAAAATCGTTGTTTATGTAGGTCGATTAAGTATTAAGAAAGGACCCCATATCCTAATTTCTGCCTTACCCCAAATTCTAGAACAACATCCATCAACATTTCTTTTTATAGTGGGTAGCAAATGGTACGGCCATAACGAGGAAAATAAATATGTTCGTAAACTGAAAGAACAAGCAAAAACCTATGAAGACTCAATTTATTTGACTGGCTTTATTCCACCTGCAAATGTCCAGAAGTACTTCCTCATGGGTGATATCTTTGTTTGTGCATCTCAATGGCAAGAACCTTTAGCACGAGTTCATTATGAAGCAATGGCAACAGGTCTTCCTATGGTTACCACAATGCGAGGAGGAAACGCAGAAGTAGTCATCCCAGGTATGAACGGTCTCTTGATCAGTGACTATGAGAATCCCGATGCCTTTGCAGAAGCAATTAACTCTTTATTGTCCAATAAAGAGTTAGCTGAAAAAATGGGTCGATACGGACGCCATCTGGGTGACAAGTATTATGGTTGGGAGCGGGTTGCTTCAGACATTTCCCGGATTATTTCAGACTGTTGTCTATCCTAAGGATAGCAGGGTAATCCCATTTACATTTGTCAACTGGGTATCAAAAACCTAGGACAGTTTTCAATCATACCTTCATCCCTTCTTCGGCTGATGAAAGCGTCATGAAGAGTTGGCACATTAGGTATTATTATTGGCAGGGTAAGGGAGAACTTCGTATCACCATCACGACACGGGTGTTGCCCTTCCATAGCACGGGAATGGCTGTGATCTCATTGGACTTGCTCAAGGACCCGTTGTTGAGCTAACACCAGATGATGTTCACTCGCCCAGGCACTCACCGTGTGTAAGCCAATGAGATTGCTTTTCGCGATCGTAGGAACCCCGAGCAGTTAAACCCATCAATATTGATCAGCTTAATCTCTAGCTGGGTGGGTTACTGCTCCACCCAACTATTGAAGCATTCATGCAACTGAGTTGGGTCAATCAATGCCAAGACTCCCGAAAAGGTATCGTGAGATGGAATACTATGGGGCAATTCCAAAAACGTCTCTAACCATTGCTGTTTCGGTTTGCCATAGGTTTCAATGGCTACCATATTATCTGCCCCAGACAGAAGCCAAGATGGCGATGGTCACAATATCTACAAGTTTATGCTTGGGTTCCCGTTTGACTCTCGGGTCATCCAATGCCTCAAACTGATTAATCACGCTATGAATGAGCTGTTTCATCCTTTGTTGAAAGGGGCGATGGGGTGGGAGCACCAAAGCCAAGGGAAATCAGGGCTGAGAGCATGTGAACAGACTAATTTAATCTCTATCCAATTTCCTGGATTCTGGAGAGATTGTCTAGTCTGAATTGAACCAAAGCCAACTTTTGCGCCAACGTGTGTTTTGTCAAGTACAATTTATACAAAATAGCTGCGATTACCCTGGAATTTTAGCTGGCATGTCACCCCCTCAGAATACTATCATGTTCTTGGTAATTATTTTGATGCAGAAGTGTTGAATGTCAAAAAAAAGTGTCAAAAAAGTTGTTCAATATGATAAAATCATCAAAGCTATAAAATTCATACTCGTTAAGTATGATTTAAATAAGTTTTCCAAAAATCATAAAAGATATTTTGGAACCGTTACCAAAAAAAGATTATCTATCTCTCAGTACCTTCTCATTTGTATCTTGTTAGTTGGAGTATGTAATGGATAAGAGTGTGGTCAATATGCGAGATTTATTGAAACGGTTAAATCTTCAAGAAATAGACTTAACGAACCCTAACTTTTATAAAGCGGTTAATAAGAGAGAAACTTTTTTTAGCCCAGAAATAACTCATCAATTTCAAAGGCAACTCAATTCAAAAAAAAATCAAGTTAAAAACCGAAATTTATTTATTCCCGTTAGCGAAGCGTGGCCTACAGCCGATAGTTCAACTATTTTTACTTTAAAAAATAAACTATCATGGAGCCAAGGATATCATCAAGTTAAATTATTTTGTGGCTTGGACATTTGCCGTTCAGACGTAGGGGGAATAGTTATTCATTATTCAGATTTATAGCTATTTAATCACTTATTTAAGATTACAGCTAATAAAAATAGCTCTTCGCGCAGCGTCGGCTTGGCCGTAGGCCACCCTACGCGAACGCTGAAAGATTTTGGAAAAACAGCATTAGATAAAATTCGTTTTAATCATATATGTCTCAATAAATTACCTATGTACATTGGTTTACAAAACTAATTTGGTGAAAGTAAAATACGACTTTATAGGGTTAATTTATGAAACTATGTAAAGTTTGGTTTAGCGATTCAACATTTCTGATTTTGATGTTGATCTGTTTCTCTACTTATGTTTGCTAATACCGCAAACTCATCCAACATGGACTGCAGTACTTTTTAAAGAGTAACAGTTTCAGTAGCGAAACTATCGTGGACTCCCTAAAACTAGCTAGTTTTTGATAAGACTACATTCAGGATTTCATGATAGGATAACTACGAGATATCAATGATTATTATTAAAATTTATTTTTGGCTGCTTATAATATGATGAAGAAAGAAGATATCCCTACTCCTATTATTGATAACAAACAACGAAAGAAAGTTAAAATAGCTGAAAATTTGGAAGATCGTCGTTTTTCTACTCTCTACATTATCCGACGATTTATTATTTACTTTTTAGGTATACAACTTCGCAGAATTACAAATAAGCCAGATATACAAAAGAATGCGAACGAGCTACGTCAGATATTTGAAGATTTGGGAGGCTTCTGGGTAAAAACTGGTCAGTTGTTAGCATTGCGAAACGATATTTTACCAGATGAGATTTGTGACCAGTTAATACGTCTTCAGTATGAAGCGATTGGATTCCCTATGGCTATGGTTAGATCAACAATTGAGTCAGAGCTAGGAGCACCCATGGAAAAAATATTTCAAGATTTTGATGAGACTCCTTTGGCAGCTGCATCAATTGGTCAGGTTCATAGAGCAACGTTGCGCAGTAAAAGAAAACCGGTAGTCGTTAAAATTCAACGTCCAAATTTAGCAGAAGCATTCAAGCGAGATTTGGATTTAATTAAAGTCGTTGTCAACCTGTTAATTTCTTTGAATTTTATGAGTTACCTACGTTTAGATGAAGCAGTATCGCAGTTAGATAAAATATTTAATGAGGAATTAGATTATCGCTATGAAGCCTCTAATACTCGTAATATGAGAAAAACACTAAAACAGCATAAAATATATGTTCCAAAGATTTATGATAAATATTGTAAACGTCGAGTTTTAGTTATGGAATATATCGATGGGGTTCTTGCCTCTGATTATATTAAAGTATCGAATAGGGATCCCGTCAGAGCCTCTCAATGGGAGGATGAAAATGACTTTGATAGTGAAAAAGTAGGTGAAAAGATATTTCTTTCATTACTTCGACAAGTATTTGAAGATAACTTGTACCATGGAGATCTACATCCAGGCAATATTATTTTCTTGCGTCGGAGCAAAGTCGTATTCATTGACATGGGTAGCGTGGGATCCCTGGATAGGGAGTTGAGGGTGACTTATAATGAGTATACGAATGCATTGACATATGGAGATTTTAGCAAAGCGTCTAATTACATCATGCGGTTGGCTGTTGATATTCCCAGAGTTAATGTACCTACAGTCAGGGCACAGATGTCGCGTGCTATAGAGAGTTGGTCCTCCAAAGCGCAACTTAAAGGGGTAGAGTTTAAAGAAAAGTCTTTTGGTGCGGCAACGGCTGACTTATCTAAAGTGCTGACCAAATATCGTATCCCAAATAATTGGACTTTTCTCAAAATGAGTCGATCTTTTTTAACTCTAGATGGTACAATGCAGTACCTATTACCTGAATTTGATTTTTTCAAGACATCTAAAAAATATAATCGCCAGTCAGATAAACGTGCTCTCAAACAAAGTTTAGAGCCAACAAGTATTAGAAATTCGATTAACCAGTTCTTTGATACTATTAGCGAGTACAATAACCTGATTTTACCTGAGTTGCGACAACGAACCATCGCATTTGAGTTAACCAGTAATATTTTTGCACTTTTGCTGGTAGTAGGTTTCCAATCTCTAGCCTATTTACTCCTAATAACTGAACCAGTTGCAGTTTATAGTTTCCTTTATCAACATTATTTTAAAGCGATTGAACCTATTCATACTCAACTGGCTGAAGAGTTTTTTCAACAAATTCCCCATCTTCCATATCTGGAATGGATTGGTATTTTTATACTGATTGGTCTCAGTGCTAGAATACTGCTTGCAGGAGCAAAAGTTCTGAAGCGTAAAGACTTTCCTCAGAAAATATAACAGAGTACTCATAAGTGTGGATCTGAAATTCCCGCCTATACAGTCGTTTTTCCTATTGTTTGCATGATGGGTACTGGTTCCATCGAATGTGAAGGAGAAAGGCGTTGCTGATTCTGGGTATGGTTTCGCCCCCCTAGGGCATGTTTTCTTGCCTCGTTATATCCTAGAAGTAGTGTGATCAATGGGTGCATTACATGAATCGAGGGGAGGTGAAGTTTTAAACAGTGGGAGAGGTTAAAACCCTTGACCTGAATTCTTACTATGAAATGATGCACTTTCACTACTCACGCTGAGGGGGTGAGATGCCAGCTAAAATCCTTACTGGGTAGTGCGTTCAGCCGATATGTTACTTAATCGGTGCTCTTTCCGCATCTAATTATTAAATTCGCCACGGGTCGCACCTGAAAGATACATGGTGTTTTCGCCTGACCTTGGACGTAGTTATAAGGGTTTGAGCTTGCCATTAAATCCTTCTTAGGGTCAATTTGCTAGTTGATCTTTGCTAAGAGAACTGGCATCAAAGCCTTATATAGTAAAATTTTCAGGGTTCATGTCACCCCCTCTCACTAACTAAGAGTCGTTTGCCTCAAATCTTCAATCATCACCGCCAACCCTATCCAAGTGATATGAGTGATGTAGAATGGGGAGTGTTGCGACCGCTTATACCTTTGGGCATCTGAGGAGGGTAAACTTGCGCTCCTATCATCAACGGGATCTGCTATGTGCAGCGTAGTGGATCCCAGTTGAACATGCTGCACCATGACTTTCCACCTCACCCAAGGGTCTATGGTTATTTCCGA
>NZ_JAAHIG010000213.1:0-15675 GCF_010692305.1 Moorena sp. SIO4G3
TCCAAATTGATGGGTTTATCCTGATATATGAGGTTTTACATGAGATTTATGAGGTTTTACATGAGATTTATGAGGTTTTACATGAGATTTATGAGGTTTTACATGAGATTTATGAGGTTTTACATGAGATTTATGAGGTTTTACATGAGATATATGAGGTTTTACATGAGATATATGAGGTTTTATATGAGATTTTATATGAGATTTTATATGAGGTTTCTATGTTGACAAAGAATTTTAATTGTTTTAAAGTGTTTACAGTGAAAGAATTAAAACTTTCCTTCCTTGAATCATTACTAAGCACCTAAACAAAATTAATTACCTACTCCCAATCTCTGTAACCCTTACAATGTAAGGCTTTTAGATTTTTAAAATGTGTAATTAATTTTGTGCACATGCTTATCAAAATCTAGTTGTATTAGACAGCTTTAGACCATGAACATCAAACATATAATTTCGTCTCTTACCACCATCTGTTTTACCCTTATTGTGGGTCTTGGAATATTTTTAACATCTGCGCTACCTGCCTTTGCAGGCCCAATGGCAATATTAGATTTTTGTTTGAAGGACAATCGGTGTAGCATTATTGATGTCGGTAGCAGAGGGGAATATAGACAGGAGAGATTTTTTGTTGAGATTGCTTATTCCAATCAAAACAAGTCTCTTGGCCGTGAATTATACAAATTGTGTACATCAAGCGAAGAAACTGGGATGGGTGAATATGATAGCCGAGTATTACTCAACGCAGTTGATGGTAAGCGTTTATATGTTGCATTTAAGGCCGAGTGTGTAGGAAACGGTGAAAGATAATGGTTAGGATTCAGGTCGGGGCGGACGCCCCGACCTGACCAAGACAAAAAAAAGTAGTAGAGATGTAGGGTGGGCAGTGCTTAGCTTTGATATCATAACCTTTTACATTGTTATTAGCCACTGCCCACCATCGGATTAATATTATTAAAAATTTCGACTATTTTGATAATTAATATCCTGTTGGTGGGCAGTGCCTAATAACTTGATATTCCGCTAATATTATCGGTGTCAAGCACTGCCCACCCTACGATTAATTTTATTATTTAAAATTTAGTGCGTTCGCGTTTGAGTTGATGTAGAGATGTAGTAGAGATGTAGGGTGGGCAGTGCTTAGCTTTGATATCATAACCTTTTCAATTCCTATCAAGTACTGCCCACCATCGGATTAATGTTATTAAAAATTTCGACTATTTTGATAATTAATATCCTGTTGGTGGGCAGTGCCTAATAACTTGATATTCCGCTAATATTATCGGTGTCAAGCACTGCCCACCCTACGATTAATTTTATTATTGAAAATTTAGTGCGTTCGCGTTTGAGTTGATGTAGAGATGTAGTAGAGATGTAGGGTGGGCAGTGCTTAGCTTTGATATCATAAGCTTTGACATTGTTATTTAGCACTGCCCACCATCGGATTAATATTATTAAAAATTTCGACTATTTTTATAATTAATATCCTGTCGGTGGGCAGTGCCTAATAACTTGATATTAAGCTAATCTGATCGGTGTCAAGCACTGCCCACCCTACGATTAATCTTCTTATTGAAAATTTAGTGCGATTGCGTTTTATGTGATGTAGAGATGTAGTAGAGATGTAGGGTGGGCAGTGCTTACCTTCCCCATATTCACCTTTGACATTGTTATTTAGCACTGCCCACCATCGGATTAATGTTATTAAAAAGTTAGACAACGAACGATTTTTATAATTAATATCCTGTCGGTGGGCAGTGCCTAATAACTTGATATTAAGCTAATCTTATCGGTATCAAGCACTGCCCACCCTACGATTAATTTTCTTGAAAATTTAGTGCGATTGCGTTTGAGTTAATGTAAAAATGTAGTATTACTGTAGTAAAGATGTAGGGTGGGCAGTGCTTACCTTCCCCATATTCACCTTTTCAATTCCTATCAAGCACTGCCCACCATCGGATTAATGTTATTAAAAATTTCGACTATTTTGATAATTAATATCCTGTTGGTGGGCAGTGCCGAATAACTTGATATTCAGCTAATCTTATCGGTGTCAAGCACTGCCCACCCTACGATTAATCTTATTCTTGAAAATTTAGTGCGTTCGCGTTTGAGTTGATGTAGAGATGTAGTAGAGATGTAGGGTGGGCAGTGCTTACCTTCCCCATATTCACCTTTGACATTGTTATTAGCCACTGCCCACCATCGGATTAATATTATTAAAAATTTAGACGATTTTGATAATTAATATCCTGTTGGTGGGCAGTGCCGAATAACTTGATATTAAGCTAATCTTATCGGTGTCAAGCACTGCCCACCCTACGATTAATTTTCTGCCCAGCATCGGATTAATGTTATTAAAAATTTAGACGATTTTGATAATTAATATCCTGTCGGTGGGCAGTGCCTAATAACTTGATATTAAGCTAATCTTATCGGTGTCAAGCACTGCCCACCCTACGATTAATTTTTTTGAAATTTTAAGAGTGGAATGGACAGCCTGATGTTAATTGCTTGAGAAACAAACTGTTATCGAAGAAATGCTCCAAGGAGACAATCTTCAAGTCTTCAGTAACCCGAGCAATACTGATGCCAAAAACTTCTATGGTTTCTCCTGTGGGTTCATGACCTTTAAAGGAACCGCTAAACGTGCCCCAATGCCGCCACTTAAAGGTGACATTAGGAGGTCCGGAAAGCACTTCCATCAGTTCCCAGAGAAAGCCATTGGGAAAAGCGTTATGGAAAATTTCTATGGATGATTCAAAGGTTTCCTCTGTGGAGCGATAGTGTTCGGTATCCCCAAGAAATACGTTGTATGTGCCGACATCAGCAACAGTCTGGGCATTGTACTCTGGTCCACCGTTAGTCGTCATCCGAAACTGATCGGCAACAATAGACAACCACTGCTCAGGATTAGCTTTATAGGACGCTTCCATCTCGAAGGTTCTAACTAAGTTTTGCGCGATCGCTTCCAAAGACCCCTCTGGATGATTGAATTTACTCCCTTTCTTAAGAAATTCATTAGTTTGGGCATAATCAGGGCGTTTGCCCTCTCGCCATTCAACCCCAGCATCATTAGCGATAACTGTATCTCTTTCCTGCACCCAAACAGGCAATCCTGTGGACTGACTATTACTCATTCAAGTCTCTCAGTTCAATTGATTAGAATTCCTCAACAATTTTGCTAAATAGTCTTCTTGCTACCATGGCAAGTACATAAAAATTAAACTATTTAAGAGGATTGTAATAGTAAACAATGAAATGAAATATTAAAATTATCAAATAATGTAATAATGACTACAAACTAATGACTACTAGAGGTCTTAATCGCCGTAAATTCCTGGGTCGGATTGCTCAGTCTGCCCTAGCCACCGTCGTGGTAGGACGAGCATCTAGACAGATTGCTGCATCTGCTTCGATACCTGCTTCGATTAAGCCCACTTCAGTAGTGGTGATCGGTGCTGGTCTTTCCGGTTTATATAGCGCTTTGCTATTAGAGGCCAAGGGGATTTCGGTAACAGTATTGGAAGCACGCGATCGCGTTGGTGGTCGTATCTATACCTTAGATGACCTACCGGGTAAACCAGAAGCCGGAGCTCAGAGTTTCAGCGAGACATACCAGCGCCTGTTAACTCTAGCCGAGAAACTGAAAGTGCCTGTGAAACCGCTTCAGCCGTTGGACAGGGCACTACTGCTCCATATTAATGGGCAATCTGTCTTGACCCCAGACTGGTCTACATCTAGTGCGAATCAGTTAGCAGAAAGCGAGCGTAGTATAGTTCCACCTCGTTTGCTAACCCATTACCTCCGCCCCAATAATCCCTTGGAAGATACTACAGCATGGACATCCCCGACCCATTTTGACTTAGATATCCCTCTAGATGACTATATGCTTGCCCAAGGGGCATCTCCAGAAGCCCTTCGCCTGATGAACGTTTATCCTTTTTCAATGAACAGCTTGGAAACTGCCTCGGCTTTGTGGGCATTCAAGAATGACCAACGAGCACAGACTCCAAGCAAGACCATTATGCATGTCAAAGGCGGCAACTCTCGGTTGCCAGAACAGATGGCAGCATCCCTCAACTCTGTTGTCCAAACCAAGAAAGTAGTGACAGCTATCCGCAGCCAGGAAACTGGTGTTGAAGTCTACTGCTCCGATGGCTCAACCTTCCAAGCTGACTACCTTGTCTGTACTCTGCCTTTTTCTGTGCTGCGCCAGGTAGAGATCGATCCTCCTTTGGAAGGGGCGCAGGCTGAGGCTGTCCAGGAATTACCCTATACAATAATCACACAGGTTCATGTTTCTGTTACCAATCCGTTCTGGGAAGAAGACGGTTACCCAATTAGGATGTGGACAGACTCTGTGTTAGAGCTGGTCTTTCCACACAAGGATGCTTCTGGAAAAGTCCAAAGCTTAACCTGCTGGGCTAACGGAGCCAGTGCTAAAAAGTTAGACGCTATGTCAGAACAGGAATTAGGACAATTTGTCAACGCTGAACTGAAGCGAATTCGCCCTGCTACGGAAGGTAATGTCGAGATAGCCCGTGTCGTTTCCTGGGGTAGTGATCCTTATGCTCAGGGAGCTTATGCTCACTTTGCCCCCGGACAAATTCGCGGATTTCAGGACAAGATGGCTAAACCCTGGAATCGAATTCACTTTGCTGGGGAACATACTGCGATCGCATCTCCTGGTATAGAATCAGCGTTGGAATCAGCGGAGCGAGTTGCTGGAGAGATTTTGACTCGTGTTGTCTGAAGGAGTAAAATCATTTCTGGTGTCGTGTTAGGCGCACTTAGTGGCAAAAGTTAAAACCAAATTTCAGCATTCCTGTAATTGCCGCTAATTCAATCGTTTTGAAAGTAAGTATTAGGAAAAAAACATGCTACAGACCCCGAGTTTATGGAAAGTATGATTATTCACTAATGCTACTTATAGTCATTGACCTTATTTGGTAAAGTCAGCATAGCCCGACTCATAAGAAAATATGACCCTCATAGCGAGACATATGCGATGACACTCACTCCTAATAAACCAGATACAGGCCAACCCACTGCTACCTTACCAATACCAGAAACAGACCAAGAATTTAATTGGAGAAATTGCTGGTATCCTGTCACCTTACTTCAAGACCTGCCAAAAGACCGTCCTTATGGCTTTTCGCTTTATGATGAACCCTTAGTCTTGTTCAGAAATTCTCAGGGCAAACTAGTCTGTTTAACAGACCGTTGCCCCCACCGTGCTGCTAAACTCTCTGATGGACAAATCATAGACGGCAAAATCGAGTGCTTATACCATGGCTGGCAATTTGGTGCAGAAGGTCAATGTTTACACATTCCCCAGTTAGCAACAGATATCAAGATTCCCGTTAACTCCTGCGTGAAATCTTTTGCGGTTGTCGAGAAGCAAGGCATAGTCTGGATCTGGCCAGGAGAAGCTGAAGCGGCTGATCAACAACCTATCCCCGCCATACCAGATTTGGACAAACCCGAATTCGTCAGTACCGATCTCGTGCGTGACTTACCTTACGACCAAACCTATTTCATAGAGAACGTCTTGGATCCGGCTCACGTTAACATCAGCCACCACCCCACTCAAGGGAATCGAGACAATGCTCAACCCCTAGAAATGGAAGTACTCGAACACTCTGGTGATGGGATTCGTGGACGGTGGCGGGGAACGCGCAAACCAAATGCTAACTGGGTAACAGTAGATTTTGTTGCTCCCAACTTCGTAATTCATAAATTTAAATTTGGTAGTGAACAAAAGAGTATGTCTGGGGGTCTGGCTTTGTATTCTATCCCTCTTGGCAAAGGTCGCTGTCGGATTCTAGCCCGAAATTATCGGAACTTTTTTACCTGGAAAATTAAGCTAACTCCTCGCTGGATGGATCACTGGTATCGAAACCAAATATTAGAAGAGGATTTGCCACTTATAGTGGGACAAGAAGAACAAATTGAGCAGTTAGGAGAAAGCCTGAAAAAAGTGTATTTGCCACTGAAGACATGCGACTTCTTTGTGATTGAGTACCGCAAGTGGCTCGATAAGTTCGGATCTGCTCTACCGTTTTATCAAGGGTATTCCACATCAAAGCAACCAAGGGAGGCGACAGAAAATAATCCACCACCAGCAACCCTAAACCGATTACAGCAACACACAGTAATTTGTAGTTCCTGCAATCGAGCCTATCAGATCACAAACCGACTCAAACAAACCTTTGTAGCTGTAGCGATCGCACTAGCCGCTTTGGCAATCCTCACAGACAGCTCATTAATACAACTTGTGGCGGTTTCCGGTTCTCTGTTTGCCCTTGGAATAGCTGCTGTAGCGAAGAAAATCAAAACTAAATTTGAACATTCTTATACTCGCCGCTGATCTAGTTATTTCTAACCTTACCAAACTATAGCATTTTCCTTTGAGATATGAATATAATTGATATCAAAAGCGCTGCATCCCGATTCCCGATTCCCTTCGTGCAGCGCTATCGTTTAATCGAAATTAGCTAAAAAGGGCAAAGTAAACAGGATAGTAACCCTTACCTTTGCCCTTGCTAATTGATGAAATAATTCACAACTATTGAGGATTAACCGTCAACGGTAATTTTTTGCCGTCTACTAATAATCAAAAGTGCGATCGCACTGATCAAGATCAACATCCATACCTCCGGTTCAGGAACACCGGAAACACTAAACGGATTAGATGGCTGATTCAAGTCTTCTTCCCCAGTTTCCACCTCTCGGTCAAAGCGATCGCTAGACGCTTCTGCTTCTTTGAGCATCCTTCGTTGCTCATCATTGACCAGCACAATCATGGATGAATAGGGACTAACTATGTCATAGGTCTTGGCTATGCCATGAATCCGATCCAGTTCTTCTAGAGAACCATTCAGGTTTCCACTCAACCCTAGGATAAGTTGCCTGGCCGCCAGTGGTTCAAATCCAGTTTCAGTACTAGTCTCAGCAGTTGCTGATTCCATAAACCAAGCATAGCCATCCGCCACACTTACCACCGATGACCCCAAGGCTTCTTGAGTCGCCATCCGCTGGATCACTCCTGGGATATCCGTAGAGAAACCCCCACCACTATTTTGAATCAATTTTACAATCGTATCATTGTAGGCTGAGGGTAATTGATTGCCTAAATGAACCATCCACAGGGGTGCAGCCACCACCGCCACATTTGTATTATCCTCGGATAGCTCATAACTACCCTGATCAGTCACCAGTAATATCCCGTCATAAGGGGTATTGCCACGCAACTGTTCAAACTGTTGCAACATCTGTTCAGGTTGGATAGAGCCATAAAAGGTAATCTCAGCAGGATTAAAATCACTGATATCATCAATGCGTTTGGCTTGATGTTCGATCTTGTTATCTATTGCGTCAGTGATGTACAAATCCGCATCATTGTTAGTCAAACTCGGATCAGCAAAACCCTGTTGTTGTAGCCAAGTGAATGTCTTTTTGACCTGGGATGCTTGAGCAGCCATACTCCTGGAACTATCGAGAATAACAGCAAACCGCTTATTCTTTAATGTCGAGAGGTTAGTGTTTGCTATTGCTGATTTTTCTAACAAGTCTAATGGTTTAGCCGAGATGCGGTAGCCATCCCCTAAATTCACCTGATGAACCATCGGTTGCTGGGCTTGATCTGCTGGTAAATATGCTTCTAACCACTTATCAGAAAAACCCCGTTTTACTTTACCATTGCGGATGCGCTTGGTGCGATTTGTCCAAAAGATATTGCGTTGTTCGTTTAACTGAGGTAACGGCCAACCCTTCTCTTGTCGCATCACCTTGTAGGTCAGCCACAGATGCATTTCCGTTGCGCGATCGCTACCATGTCTTTTCTCCCATGAGGATAACGGACGAGGAATGGGAAATGCTCTGAGACGATAATTCCGGGGTCCGACTTGCTCAAGCAGCGCTGGGTCTACAGGACGCACTCGCCTGACCTGGGAGTTGTAAACCTGTTGTGCAGCACCCCGTGGGGAGACTTGAAATGGAAAGCGCTGATTGCGGTCATCCGTTTCACCTAACCACAAGCCAGTAATCGCTGCCCCTTCTGGTAACGAAAAATAGTAGAGTACTTCTTCAACATCAGTAGTTTTATTCTTATAAACCTCGTAGATTTCTACATCTGCCCAATCCCCATGGGCATCTAAGGTTACCTCTTGCTTTTGCAGCCAGACCCGTTTTTGATCGATATTCAACAAACCAGCCTTAGCTTGGTCAATAATCGCTGTAGATTGTAAGGCATGTTGAACAGCTTTTCGTTCTGCTTTCTGAAGTGGTGTATCAAAGAATTCTCCGTAAAGCTGTTGAGCTTTTTCCACATCGTCTCGTGAGCCATTATACAAAAACGGTGACATAACCAGATTGTAGCTATTTTGTAAAAAATTACACAGTAAATCTGGCAGGTAAAACACATCTTTGTACATAGCGTAGATATGGTTATTCTCTTCTCGGCTACTCAGATACCGATAGGGGAACAAATTGGCATTAACTAACCCAGTGCGAATTACATCAGACTTAGCTATCAAGGCTTGGCGATCGCTATTCGTTTTTGGATAATTTTCTAGGAGTTTAAATGCCTCGACTTGAGCTTGTACATTTAGGGAAAAGAACAGAATTATCCAGACACTCACCACACCTACTGCCCCTTGAATCGCCCGGTTGCGCCCATACTGTCTGGCAAAAGCCCTTAAGATGCGCTGTCCAGAATGAATATATAGGGCTGTAAATGCTGAGGGCATTCCTAGAAATAGGGTACAGCTAAATCCAAATAGGAGTAACATGAACAAACCGATTATGTTACCATATATCAACACTGCCCACAGCTGAGCTAGCCATTGAAATTTGAAGAAATTTTGGATGGAAGCACCAGCAGCAGGGATAACATAAAAAAACACCAACAATCCTACATAAACACTAATCAAAAGCATCAAGGTGTGAGCGATTAGTTGTAGCCATGCTACTGATTTACGATTAGCATCATATCCCCATAACACTTCGGCAGCAAATGCCAGGATACACACCAAAACTGTACCCAATACTAAGGTGCTAACACTGGTAAATTCTCGGATCAAGAACAAACGAATCAGGCACCAAGCAAACAAGGGTACTTCCACACCATAAAACAAGCGCATTAACTCCCTTGGTTGGGTCGTGAGACGCCAACCACCAATTACAGTACAGACAGTTGGTACTGCAATTAATGCTACAAACGTAACAAAGAAATCAACCGGCACAGCACCATCAAAGGTCTCCCGGATTAACAGAATACCAATAATTGGCAAGATGCCAGCATAGACAACTGTGAGAAACATCAGATTCCACAGCCAAAAAATACTGTAAAAACTGACATCAAGGATTGGTTTCAGAGATTTTTCTTTCATTGTATTGCTCTATACCAAAGGGAACAGCGGATCTGGGAACAGCGGATCTGGGAGTAGGGAACAAAAATTATCACAATTCATTTAGGATTGGTTTATCAGTTATCAGCTATACCAAAGGGAACAGCGGATCTGGGAACAGGGAACAGAGAACAGGTAAAAACTAATCTAAATGCGCATCAGTTTAAGCTGACCCCTGAGCGCTGACCACTGACCGCTGACGTTAAGCTTTGATGAATAGCATCATGGATAGTGCTAGCAAAAGTCTGAATCTCAGCACTATCGGGATTGTGTTCACTATCGAACAGGACAGAAACTAGCACCCAAGTCTTGTTGCGATGGGCGATATAATCCCAGATTCGGGATAGGAAATCATCTGTAGTTCCCTGGGGTGATTGAAACCAGTAGGTTGCTGAACGTTTGCCGTCTTGCAGAGATACCCACCGTGCCTTTACTGACTGATTGAGCAAGGTTGGCTTAATGGAGTCTACCTTGAAACCATTGCCCACCAAACATAATTCTGGTGGATGGTGAGCTTGCCAAGCACTACTGGCCACCAATAGCATTGAACCGGAGAGATTGCCATAGACAAACCGTTGCTTTTGAGCAATAGGTAAGCCAGGATTATCAAAAAATCGTTGTTCAGCTTCCGTTAGAGGTAGGGGTTCAGATACCAGTTGCTGGGGTAATTGAATCGATGCAATTGCTTTTACCTTCTCTTGAATTGGCTGAATTTGACCTACCAGCCCTAGAGCTATAACTACAATCAGCAGCCAAGTGATACTCTTGGACTTTCCCTGAAACTGATAGCTGACACCAGTCTTACAGCCGTTTTCAGATGGATTGACCTCACTAGCTTTAGCTGTAAGCCCCCTAAATCCCCCAATTCTGGGGGACTTTAACTCAATTTCCCCCCAATTTTGGGGGGCAGGGGGACGAAATCCACTTAATCGCGTAAGTCCTTGTTTCTTATCCTTACCCAGCAATGACAAATCCCTAAACACAGTTGTGGCCAACATCAAACCCCCGGAATTCTGAGGAACGGTTTGCAGCAGCATCCAACTAAAGGCACAAGCCAAAATAAAACCAATTAGTCCGAGAGGTAGATGTAGCACTTCAGCAATTTGTTGCTGTTGCCAGACTTCTATAATCATGACTAACAGCAGCACCCGGATTGTATTAGCGATCGCTAACAGCACAAGATTTGCAGTGCAAACCAGTAACCAACGTATTCCCAGCTGACGACGTTCTAACCAAGTAGCTGCCAGTAAAAAGAGAGTCCCTGTCCACAAACTTTTCAGACCACTGCAGGGCAAATCTACCTGAGCAATGCCGTTTTCCATAACAATAATGTCGTGGGAGGAGATAGCTACAATGTGCCAAGCTGATAGCATCTGTTCCACAGCATGAGCAGTGATCACCCTTACTGGAAAACCCAAACCACTGTTAAACTCAGTGCTGAAAGGGACAACACAGGCAACTAAAATTGCAGCCGGTAACCCTTTACGCCAAAGGGATGGTGGGATAAACAAGCCCCATAACCCATAGCTACCCAGTAGGAATAGGAGTAAGTTGAGTTGTGGGATATACACCAACCATCTGAATGCGATCGCACTAATCCCAGACCCTAACATTAGCAACAGGGGATAGAGTCTTAAGGTGGGAGTTGCTGACACGTTTATAATTAAGCGATCGCGCCATAGCTGTACCAAACAAGCCATGAGCACAATACCGATTAGCATCAGATTTAGCAGTGATGCGTACTTAAATGACTCAAATAGCCATTGCAGTGCCCAGATATTCCCCAAAAGCCAAGCCACTACCAGCACGATGGTGCTGGCGAGGTTTTGACCTCTGGGGGGATCTGAATTCATCCCAGC
Source organism: Moorena sp. SIO4G3 (assembly GCF_010692305.1). Taxonomy (NCBI): domain Bacteria; kingdom Bacillati; phylum Cyanobacteriota; class Cyanophyceae; order Coleofasciculales; family Coleofasciculaceae; genus Moorena; species Moorena sp. SIO4G3. Next base: position 11,273 of record NZ_JAAHIG010000213.1, read on the forward strand.
TGTCATAACAAGTTTCTCCTTCAAAGGAATAAAGTGTGGTGACAGCTCCTACACTGACCCGTTGGGTTCAGTGTAGGCTTCCCAGCCAATCCGGCCATTGCTTAGGAGGCGCTGGGCTTTAAGAACGGACTGCCCTTCCGCTCTGTTTTTGATGTTGATAGCTGCATTATGGTCACGGTCGATACTGCACCCACAATGAGGACAATTGTGCCACCGTACATGCAGCTTTTTAGGAACCTTTTTTCCACAACTGGAGCAATTCTGTGAAGTATTCTGGGCACTTACTGGAACCGCCAACAAGCCAGCATTTAAGGCTTTGCTTGTCAGGATTGTCAGAAAGCTAGACCACCCAGCATCCAAGACAGATTTAGCCAATCGGGACTTAACTAATCCTTTTACGTTTAGTTTTTCATGGGCAATTACATCGTATTTTGATAACAAATAATTCGCAGTTTTAAAATGGAAATCTTTCCGTTTATCCGCAACTTTTTTGTGCTGTCTACCAAGTTGCTTGATAGCCTTAAGTCTGTTACTACCTCCCTTCTTGCGTCGGGATACCCGTTTTTGAAGAAATTTTAATCTTTTTTGCGACTTTCGATAGTATCGAGGAATATCTATGGTTTCCCCCTCAGATGTAGTCAAAAACTCTTTAAGGCCAACATCAATACCAACTATTGAGTCAGGATTAATATCAGGTTTAACCTCGGGGACTGTCTTATCTTCTAGGGATAAAACTAGGTAGTAACCATCACATTTTTGGCTCTCCTAGACTAACTATGATTATTTAATAATAAAAAAAAGCGAATAAATCAATTCCTTTTTAAATTTAATTTACTTAGACTCTTTACTAGCTCTTGACTAAAGAAGACATTTTATGATATAAATAATTCTGTTGGTTGATTCAAAAAAATGAGTTTTTAATAAAATGCCATCTAACTCCCTGCTCTATTTCATAACTAAACTCATTAAATTTGAAGGTTTTAAAGCAACTAATTATCACTTTATTACTGAAAATGAATTACTAATTGAATTAGAAAATAAATCCCAAATTGCCACTTGTTCTCATTGTGACAAAATTACGGATAAAGTCCATCAACATCATCGATATAGAGTCAGAGATATTCCGGTGAGTACTTTTGATGTGTTTATCCTTGTTAATCGTCGTCAATTTAGATGTAAAAACTGTCACAAAGTTTTTTCAGAAGAATTAAGTTTTGTCAAGAAAAGAAGAACATATACAAAAAGATTAGCAGAAAAAGTAGCGAGAGAAGTATTGGAAACAGATGTGGTGAATACCGGAAAAAGAAATCGAATGAGTCCAGCAGAAATAGAAACAATACTCAAAGAATTAGAAGAAGATTTATTGAAAGAAAAACCCTTGAACTTAACCAAGTTAGGAATTGATGAGATAACTCATTTAAAAGGCGGGAAAAATTATGCAGCTGTCTTGGTAGATTTAGATAAGAGAAAACCCATAGCATTATTAGAGAAAAGAAATAAAGAAGTTATAGCAGAGTACTTACGGGGGTTGGGTTCAGGGATTTTAAGCCAAATACAAGAAGTAAGCATAGACTTATGGAAACCTTATAAAAGCGATGCAGCGCGGTCTTGGGGGTTTCCCCCATGAGCGACTGCATCAAGAAGCGTGGTAGAAGAATTAATACCAAATGCACAAGTTGTAGCGGATAGGTTTCATGTAATGAAACAAATAAATGACGAATTAGATGAAAGAAGAAAAAATGAAAAAAGACAGGCAGATCAGTTAAAAAATAAAAAAGAAAGAGAACGAAAACAGGAAGCACTGAAAAATAGCAAATATCCGTTGCTAAAGAAAAAAGAAAAGCTCACTGAAACCGAAAAAGAAAAATTGAAGGAATTGGAAAAGCTGGCTCCTGACTTAATGGCGATGTATCAAGAAAAAGAAAACCTTAGGGATATATTTGAGAGTCAAATAACGGGAGACGAAGCCTTTTGGAAAATGGTGGAATGGACGAAATCATCTTATAAGTATTTCCCCAAAAGTTGTCAAACCATAAAAAGATGGATCGATGAGATCGTCGCGTATTTTGACAACAGAACAACTCAAGGAACCGTAGAAGGAATTAATCAAAAAATTAAGTTAATTAAAAGGAAAAGCTATGGCTTAAATAACTTTGAAAACTTTAGAAGAAGAGTTCTTTTAAATTGGGCTTTTTGCTAGTAATCTATCATAGTTAGTCTAGGAGAGCCACATTTTTTAGTAATTGAGGCTGTCTTTATCTTAAATTCATTGGGGATAGGGCGGTGTAGTACAACCTTGACTTTCCCTATTTTTGGGAGGTCAATTAGGTTACCCTCCAAACACCCTTCTTTCATTTGAGGATAAGTAAACGTACGATAGCGGTGCCACTTCTTGAATCTAGGTTTCCCGCTTCGTTTGCCGTTACTGTCACCCTTGATAAATCGATCAAAGGCTAGTTTGACTCTTTTGACTACATCCTGAAGTACTTGAGAATGTATTTCTTTGTAATGAGGGTGGGTCTTTTTGAGATTTGGTAAGGTTTTCTTCTGGCTGTAATAGTCTGGGTTATCTCTTAGTTCGGGGAGGTGGCAAATAAGGTAACAAGCATTGATAGAACAACAATTTTGCTCGTACCATGCAAACCTATCGGCCAACAAATAGTTATATTGAGCACACAACATGGATAGCCAATTGTCTATTTTGGCTTTTTGCTCTTTTGTTGGACGCAAGCGATACTGGTACGCGATTATCATCGTTGTTGTCCTAGGGTTTTTCGACCTATTACTATTATAATATACGTCTATTCAAACCGCTAGTCAGAATGAAAACAATAAAAATGACAATTAGACTTACTGATTTTGAGAAAAGACAGCTGGAGCAAGAAGCAGAACGGAGGAGAATGACTCAGTCATCACTACAAAGAAGTTTTATAGCTCGTCTCCCTGTTCGCGTAGCGTCGGCTTTGCCGAATCCCAGAGACCCTGTGCAAAATTCATCCCACACTCATGCTGCGCATGTTCGTTGTGGGGCTTCTTTTGCCGGACAGCTAAAAAGGACTATCTATCGGGAGCTGTCACTTATGCAGAGCATTTATAGCAGAAGTCAGAAGTCAGAAGTCAGAAGTCAGAAGTCAAACTCTTGCGCTTACTTAGGTTTGAGACTTTTGTCATGTCCTAACTGCCCTGGCGACTGCTATATAAAAAAGCTATAGACCTCTTATGGGTTTTAGCTTGCTGTGATAGTACATATAGCGTTTGTAGGATTTATGAGGTACGCTTATCAACCTCAAAGTCCCCCTTGATAAGGGGGATTTAGGGGGATCTCTTTGTACCTCATGGCATAGCGATGCAGCGCGGTCTTGGGGGTTTCCCCCATGAGCGACTGCATCAAGACAGAGAATTGCTATAGTTCATAGGTTCTGCAAACTTGACCTGATCCCTATCTACCTGATCGAACACAGTTATTTATTGGTAATTTGTAATTGGTAATTGCTTATTTTGAATTGCTTATTTTGAATTGGTAAAGGTTTCCACAATTATCCATAACTCTTTTATAATTCCCGTTTACCTTACGCTAATTTATCCAGAGTTAAGCCAGTAGCCCTTCAAATTACAAACCATTATAGAAGCAATTTAATAAAACAGTAAAAAAAACGGATATCTGATATCAAACTATTTTTATGTCTAGACCAAAATTAGGTTAGCTTCAGTTAACCATCCCCCAATTTCTGAAAGTTGTTTGTTTTTGTAACAATACTTTACACAATAGCTATGAATCAGACATTTGAACAGTTAAAGCAGCATAACTGGACTAATTTTATGACCCATCATTTACGAAATTGGTATGGGTCTTGGACAATTTATTCCCCTGAAGGTGAAGTGATGGAATCCTTTGTAGGTAGTCGATGCTCTATTAGTGATGCTGAACAAACTCACATTACCCAAACTAACGTATATATGTATGACAATGGAACTGAAGAGGAGAAGGTTTTCCACAATACTCCCAATAGTTTAATCAATGGTTTAGCTGATAAAACCGCTCAAGCCTCCTTTATGTATATGTTTGATCAAGGGTCGGCTATTTGGACGGTAAATCGATTTGAACCAGAAGAGTTATTTGCAGTAGAGTTCTGGTTTAGATATCAAGAATTACGTCATAGTCTGCTAGTAATGTATAACTCAGATGGGGAATTAACTAAAACAGTCAGTGTCCGAGAGGAGGATTTGCAAAAACCCTGTGATCATTGGACACTTAACCCAGAGTTAATCCCCGATCGAGATATCCTTAATGGGGAAGAAGGATTAGCAATTACTAGCAGACTAGGACAGATCGGAAGAGGAAAAGTCTAAACTACAGTCACCGTTAATTGTCCACGTAGTATGGCGTCTTCCGCGTGAAAAAA
>NZ_JAAHIG010000214.1:0-15675 GCF_010692305.1 Moorena sp. SIO4G3
ACTCTAATCGTTTCTTCAGTCACAGGCTATTGCTTGGAGGCCATTCGTCAAATTGCACGTCGCTACAATCGGCAAGGTAAAGAAGGATTGGTAGATCGTCGCCATCAACATCCTGGGCCAAAGGGATAGTCCCACCAAACTAATCCCAGCAACACTAACACTCAATAGATTATGTCGCGGTGTCTTAGTTAGTCTAGCGAGGCTAATACCCAGAAACCCCCAAACCATAATCCATATATATTCCCAGCTATCTGACCAAACCCTTAACAAGGGTCGTCCATCAAGAACAGCACTAATGATTTGACTAACTGTATGAGCATGGACTTCTACACCAAATACTAGTCCAGGAGTAGAGCTAGGGATAGCAGAAACATTGACAATATCTTTAGCGCTATGGCTAGTTATACCAATCAGGACTATGCGATCGCGAATCCAGCTTGGATCAATGTTGCCAGTTTGGATATCGTTGAGGGATACGATCCGAAACGGTTCTCGAGCATTGCGAAAATTAATTAGGATCTGATTTCCCCCAGCATCGGCTCTGACATAGCCTCCGGAATTGGGGCGAAAGCGAGTGAGTTCCGTAGTACCAAACTGCATGGCTATTGGGTCATCAGTGCCATTGGTTAGGGAAATTCCTTCTTTAGATAAATACGCTTTTGCTAGCAGTATAGCTAGAGAAAATTTATACTCTCCTTCGAGATTTGAAGTTCCTAGTAAACTGCGCCTGATGTGTCCGTCAGCGTCAGGTATCACATCGGCAAAGCCAACTTGTTCGGGGGGTAAAGTGGGTGGTGGATTAATGGTATTGCCATATTGGTCAGGTAAGGCTTTTTCAATGCCAATCACGGTTTTGATAGCCTGAAATGCTGCGACTAAGTCAGTGTAACCAGGATCAACGGGTAAATCTCTGACGATGTCAATACCAATAGCTCTAGGCTTATAGGTTGCTAGTTTTCTCAGCAGTGATGCTAAGTCTCGATCGGGTATGGGATAGGTACCTATGCGTTGGATGTCTTGTTCATTAATACCAACAATTAGAATTCTTTTATCAATAGATTCTTCAGGACGCCAACGGAGAAAACTATCGAGAGCAATCAATTCTAGACTTTGCAGGAAGCCAGTGATGCGAAATAGGATTACTAGTCCGATCACGACTAGTCCTGGCATCAATCCTACCCGCCAGCTTTGAATTTCCTCCTGAGTAAAAAGTCTCATGATTTTTATAGCACCGTGATCTCCCCTTATACCCTTATAGCGTTTTCAGTTGAGATGTGAAACTATAGGAAAGGGAGCAGGGAGCAGGGAACAGGGAACAGGGAACAGGGAGTAGGGAGTAGGGAGTAGGGAGTAGGGAGTAGGGAGTAGGGAAGATGCCATCAAAAATTATCACAATTCTTAGCACGGATCCCTAGAGATTATTCTATGGTTGGTAATTGGGTATTGGTAATTGGATATTGGTAATTGGGTATTGGTAATTGGGTATTGGTAATTGGGTATTGATAATTGATAATTTACCAGACCATTGACTGACAATTTTCAAGTTTCAATAATCAGTAGTAAACTGGACACGATATCATACCAAGTTCGGTCAAAAGTACAACTTTCTCTTGCCCCAATCTCCCCATCTCCCCATCTCCCCATCTCCCCATCTCCCTATCTCCCTATCTCCCTATCTCCCTATCTCCCTATCTTTTAATGCAACTCGATATCAGCTCTGATTTCAATCGATTAGACCGACTTCTCTTGCCCGCTTCTCGGTTTTAATGCGAATATTTTCACCGGGTTTTGGATAAACCCCTAAAACGTCTTGAACTTTAGTCCAATAGTTACGCACCGTGCGCTCGGAGATTTGCATCCGCTGAGCAATGGTTCTATCCTGTAATCCTTCTTCAAAGGCTAAGGTTAGAAGTTCTAACCATTCGGATTTGATTTCCAAGCCTTTGCGCATCCCTTTGGGGGTGTAAATCAATCCCTGAAGTGACCAGTCAACTTTGATTAACATTTCTTTCTGGGGCAGGCTTTTATCGACGATGCTAAAGCCTCCTTCGTGTTCATTTATAGCAGGTTTTAAACGGATTAAGGCTTTGATATTAGCGCTTTGAACAACTATATTGAGGGTAGGGTATAGTTTCATTAATGTTTTGAGGAGTTGAATTCCCGTATCGGTTCGGGCAGTATCTCCCTGCTGCTTGGGAATGGAAAGATCGGCAACAACTAAGTCAGGGGATAACCTCTCTACATAGTCTTGAGCTATCTGGGCAGTTTTAGCCGTAACAATTTCTGCCTCTGGGTATTGCTTTTGCAGTTGGCTCACGGTTCCCTCGAGAACCGATTCATGGTCGTCAATGACAATAATTTTTGGTTTCATAGTTAAGTCTACTGGTTATAGCGCTAAGGGCAAGGCATGCTAGCAATAGGCATGCTAGCAATAGGCAATAGCTGATTATAATATTTTGCTGCTTTTATAAATGTCAAACACCCACCTTAATACGTACTGCTATATTTGTTGTGTTTTTTTTTGAGATGATTTTAAATTTGTTATTTATCATTATGAATTTACCCTTTTTAATTTTTAATTATTAATTTTTAATTTTACTGGATGCCTTAAGCTAATATGCATTTAAGTTTCAGATCGCGATCCTTGTGCAAAAGCCGGTCTACCATCTCCCGATCTCCCCATCTCCCGATCTCCCGATCTCCCCATCTCCCCATCTCCCGACTTTCACAATTTAAATGGGTCAGAGCTGACTAAAACGGCTGGTAGTCTACGGCAAAGTAAATGCCATTGTCTTGCAGTGAGTCCCCCGGATTATCTACCCCGATCAGGGGAATACCATAGTCGAGACGGAGATTAAATCCAGATCCGATCTGCCAACGTAAGCCTAATCCTACACCAGCAATGGTGGCAGGGTTGGGTTGAATCCCTTGATTATTCCAGGTTGTACCGATTTCAAAGAAAGGGGTTAATTGTAGTCTGGAGTCTGAGGTGAGCATAATACGTGCCTCTACTCCCCCCAAGATGCCATTATCAGCAATGATTTGATTTTGTCGATAGCCTCTGACGGTATCTCTACCACCTACACTGAACTTTTCTAGGGATAGTAAGGAATCTGGGGTGAGTTGAGTATTAATTCGGCTGATCAGCAGAATAGATGGTGATAATTGCTCGACCCACTGAAATTGTCCGACCCAGGTAAAGAAACGCCCATCAGGACTTGAGTCACTAATGGTGGCATCAAAGGCATCAATTCCTAGACTAAACTGGGAGCGGGCGGCTAATACTCTTTCTGGACTGCGCTTGACCCAATCTTGAAACAGCCGAATTACTGTGACCTTGGATGTACCATCTGCGGTTGCTTCAGAGAAGGACAAGGGAATGTCATTGAGTATGAAGGTTTGTCGGTGACGCAGGTCTAAGCCTAAGCCCACAGCGAATTCAGTCTCTGGCGATCGCAATAAGGGCTGACGGAAACTGAGGGAATAGTTCTGGGTTTCACCTCTAATGTTTAAATCCTGGAAATTCTCGGAAACAAGGCGATTCTCACTATTACTGTAGCCCAAGCTCAGGGTTCCTTTACGAGCATTGATGGGGATGGTATACCGAATATCGTAAATGTCGAGTCCTTCGGTTAGACCGTATTCCCCACGAATGCGATCGCCAAATCCGAATAGATTATCATGAGCAGCAAATACACTGACTTGGGTTGAACCAATACTGGGAGAACGGTTGTTTTCTGTCTTGACACCGGTGTGAAAGGCTGGGGCTTCTTTTAGTGTCACCTGTAATATATTACGACCGGGAGTGCTCCCTGCGGTCAATTCCACGTTCACTCGTTCGATTAAGGGGTCTAGCTGCAGCAGTTGCAGTGCTTTGACTAGGCGTTGCTGATTTAAGGGTTTAGTAGTAGCAATTTCTAGGGGGCGGAGTACATAGTCAGGTCGCAGACGGTTTAATCCATTCAGTTCAATTCGTTCTAGCTCACCCTCAACAACCTGTATTTGCACAGTGCCACTGTCGAGTGCTTGATTATTGAGTAAAAATGCACCAGAGGTAACGTAACCGTTGTTAATATAGAGTTGAGTAATTTTAGAGCGCAGTTCAATTAAATCTTCAAAGGTGACTTCCTGGTTTTCAATTTCTTCAATTAATTCTGTAATCTGTTCTTGTAAAACTGTACTACCCAGCACTTCTACAGTTTTGACTAGGAAACGCTCACCGGATGAAGCGATAATATCAACTCCGGTAGCATCGGTTTGATATAAAGATTTATATCGAAAATCTTGACAAATACGCCAAAACTCTCTCCCTGTCTCTCCCTCCCCCTGTCTTCCTATCAAGTCTGACCCGATGTTTTCAACGGGACATCTAACCTTAGGTGGCTGAAGAGTAGAAGTAGCTTCAGCAGTAGATTCTAGTAGCGATGACCCAGATGGCGAGGTAATCGGAAGGGGTGAATTAGATGAATTAGGAATCGTAGATTGAGCCATCCCATTTAGAGCTGAGATCACTAAGATAGAAAAACTAAAACTAGAAACACTAAAACCTGCCTTTCCCTTTAGGGCGTAAGCCTTTGGTGGTGACTGCCACATCCCATAGCCTGGCGGTAGCGCAATCGCTATCCATCTCCTTTTTAGATACACAACCTTGAAAGATTATACTTTCAAGCGAACAATACGATAATCAGCTTCTCCTGTCCCCCCTCTTGTGATCCATTTCACTAGCTTTGAGGTGATTCACCAACAGTATAATCAGATTAGTTAGTGCAGGAATTCTTCTACACACTCCCGACTCAAAACTAGCCGTCCATCTGCGAGTCGATATACCTGTTGAGGTTCTACAATCGGATCACCAATTTGCCAAGGGCGATTCGGTTGGGTGCTGGAGCTAGAGCTACCATCAGTGGGTATGGTGCGCACTGTGCCAGTGGCAAAGGGTGAAATCGTACCACTTCCTGGAGCGGTGGGTAAACCACCGCTGCCAGTAATGATGAAGCTACCTGGTTGCTCCCGACTACGAAAAATGCAGCTATTGGACAGCAAAGTAGTGGTGTCAATCTGATTGTCTGGTAAGAAGGTCAGGCTGTTTTCGATCAGGCTGGCGTCGATAGTGGTGCCAACCCGTCCTCCATCGAAAACCAGTAACAGTTGTGTATTAATATTCAAGGAACCCCCCTTTCCGGTTGAGTCTTCGAAAGCTCCGACAAATATACCGCTGGGAAACTTACCATCGGCGGAGACACTAATACCAATGACTTGCACCGATTCTTTGGCCGAGATGGTCACATTACCTGAATCTCCTTCTCCAAAGGTAATGGTGTTAACCTGTCCTCCATCCTTAAGCAGTAACTGTTGTGTTTTAATCTTCAAGTTACCCCCATCTCCTGTTGAGTTTGGATTAGCTTGGGCAAATATACCGCTGCCAATCTTACCATCGGCGGAGAAACCAATGACTTCGACTAATTTCGAGGCATTGATAGTCACATTACCTGCATCTCCTTCTGCAAAGGTAGTGGCGCTAACCTGTGCTCCATCCTTAACCAGTAAACTTTGTGTATTAATCGTCAAGTCACCCCCATCTCCGGTTGAGTCTGGATTAGCTTGGGTACTGATCAGGCTGGGAAACCTATTCTCGCCGGAGACACCAATGACTTGCAGCGATTCTGAGGCATTGATGGTCACACGACCTGCATCTCCTTTTCCAAAGGTATTGGCGCTAACCCGTCCTCCATCCTCAACCAGTAACTGTTGTGTATTAATCCTTAAGGAACCCGCATCTCCTTCTCCCAAGGTACGGGTACCAACCACTGCTCGATCTCTGACAATAACCGACTCAGCCTCAATGGTAATTTCACCCCCATTACCTGAACCAGAAGTATCACTGGTAGTATCACTGGTGACGAGAAAGCGATCGCTTAACAAAATCTCCTGCTTTGCCACCAGCTTGATTTGACCCCCCTGCCCAGGACCAGAAGTATCAGCGAAAATCAAGCCTTGATCTTCAGTATTAGTACCAATGAGCATGATATCAACACCAGAGTCAATAATCACATCCCCGGCATTTCCGACTTCACTACTGGTATTAATTGTGGTTACCTCAATCGAACCAGTCACAGCAGCATTGGGTTGGTATTGATTGGTGAGGAACACCTGACCATTGGGCGGTTCAATAATTACCTGGCCAATCGTAATATTTGCCGTGGTCGGAGGCTCAGAAAACAAGGGTTGATTAGCCCGTTGATTAAGGGTGGGATTGCCAGTAATGCCAATCGGGTTACCGATATCTGTGGTGCCAGCCCTAATATCTAGGGTCGGGCGAGTACTACCATCTATTGATATTTCGGTGTCATTGGATAGGGTAACGGTTTCCTGAATATTATTGGTGGGATCAGAGCCTGTAATCTTGACATCATCAACCGTTACTGCACCACCCGCGAAAATGTGTAGGGAAGCACCTTCATAATTCTTAAAACTGACATCCCCAGCTGAGCGAATAATCGGGTCATGGGGACTTGACAAATCACCCAAAGTTCCATCTATTTCCTCAATCGCAAAATTTCCTCCACTCCAATAGTGGGCATCCCCTTTAATTGAGTTACCGGAACGCAACACCATATCCCCTAGTGAAAACAACCCACTCTCGGGATGAGTCAAAGCCAAAATATCTATGCTTTGGTTACCCTGAAGCAATAGTTTCTCCCCAGCCGCTGCTACAAAAGGTAGCGCTATACTATCCCGGATCTTCACGGTTTCCATAGCCGATAGGGTCAAATTCCCCCCAGCTGATAGCCGACCCTGTAAATCTAGATTCAATCCGGAAAGGGTTAAATCCTTCCCCACTGCCAAGGTGCCAGTATTGATAATATTCCCTGGCACCGAGCCGACCTGATTAAAAAACAATGCTCCGGGATTAATCGTTAGTAAACGGCTACTTTCGGGAAAGGTGGCACTAAAATATCCATCTTCTCCCCATGCGATCGCATTCGCCGTACTTCCTACAAATGAACCCTGCACATCCAACCTGGCGTTCGACCCAAATATAATCCCATTGGGATTGAGCAAAAACAGGTTGGCTGCGCCATCTACCCCTAAGGTTCCTTCAATCTGGGAAGGATTCATTCCGGTCACCCGCGACAGGATATTCTCAATGCCAGCTGGATTAGCTAGATAAACCCGCAACCCCTGTTCGACATTGAATTGATCAAAACTGTGGAATAGGTTAACTCCCCGTTGAACTCCCCCTTCAATCAATGCTGCTGGCAATCCCTTTACAGAAGCGTCAGGAATTACCACTGAACCATTAGCTCCTAAAGTATCATCTGGTACGATATTGCTCTGAGCATGAGCTTGATTACTAGTAGATGGAATTAAGAGTGACAGTGTTAATGAACTTGCCATCCCTACTGTAGTTACCAATCCCAATTGCGAGCACCGATTCCGCCTAGTTTGTTTGATCAAAGCACCGATTCCTGAACAACTAAGTAATAATTTTATGGCTTTGATTATTATCTCTAAAGAGGGAGCAGGGAGCAGGGAGCAGGGAGCAGGTAAGAGGGGAAACCATCCTGTGTAGCTGATAGTTATAGCGCTACGCGCAAGGCAAGAGGCAAGAGGCAAAAGGCAAAAGTTTACTACAAAAGCTTTTCAGGTTGTAAGTAGCTGGACAAAAATATAGTAATTCTCTGTCTTGATGCATCGCTGTATTAACTTGTGTAAAGCGCTCAAAAATCGATCTGCTCCCTGCTCCCTGCTCCCTGCTCCCTACTCCCTATTCCCTGTTCCCTGTTCCCTGTTCCCTTGAGTAGTCATTTTGATACCAGATTGATAATTCGATCCATAATTAACGCAGCGATTGACCGTAGGTCACGCTACGCGAACGCACCAACGCCCACATGAAATAGCACAAACACCACACTGTAAGTCAAGCAAGGTGTAACACCAGCGGTGGGGCAATCTAAGGATTCTTTCGAGTATAGTTGGGTGATAACAGACTCTACCGGTTTGGCATCGGTTTGGGAAGAAATACCACTGACCCCTAAACCAATACCGACAGAGGCAATCCAACGTTCTAAATTTTTTTCTCGGGCTTGATCAGCCTTCTCCTTATCTCTCAGGGCTTTTTCCAAAGCGCGATCGCATTCTGCCTGTTCAATGTCCACAATGCCTCGGATACTACCAAGCATCTGGTCCAATAGTTGCTGACCGGGTTTGAGATAATTCAGGTCGGTTTGAATCTGTTTTTGAAACCGTTTAGTTCTTTGGTTGAGGAAGTCTTCCAAAAACTTGATACTATCGTCTTCGAGACTATGTTCACGGATTTTTTCCAGCCAGTAGTCATAGTTGTGGGCATTGGTAGCGATCGCATTTTTGTGATCCTCCATGTCTCGCAGATAACCAGCATAGTCAAAGGTCTTGGATGGCATGTCGGTCAGTTTCTGCTTCAGTTGCTCTAGCCGTGTGTCTGGACGTTGCTGAATTGAAGTATCAATGGGCGATCGCTTAGTTTTGGTCAAGCCCCCTAAATCCCCCAATTTTGGGGGACTTTGAGAGTTTTGTTCCCCCCCCGGTGCCCTTTCCGTAATGCCTGTTTCTCCCTCCGTTGCCAATTCCTTGAAACCTTTAACCTCTTGTTCGAGTTGGCTATAGAGTCCTCTAGTTTGGCGATAACACCAACGGGCTTGATCATAAGCAAACAGGATTTTACTGCGACAGCACAATAGATTGAAAAATGACAAGGAAGTCTTTTCAACCAGCTTTAAGGTTTCTGGGTGACGGTTTAACCAGACCAGAAGGTGACCTTGCTCCTTTGGTTTCTCTTTACCGTTGTCATAGGCAAATATTGGGCTACCAAATAACTGCCCAGATGCCATAAACTCGGGTTTTTGGTCGGTTCCCTGGAAAAAACCATCGACACAGGCATCGGCTAACGTTCTATCTTCATCCGGAGTGCCCACGGCTTCCCCATAGAGCACTAAGGTTTGTCCCAAGGAAGCTTGAATGTTGCTGGCTAGGAGGCACCCTTGGGGATTGAAGTGACTAAATTGACTGGCTGCAACGGTATTTTGGCAAGACAGGGTTAGGTCAAGGGCATAGGTATCATGAATTTTAACGGGATAGACCTGGACGGTTAGGGGAGAGCCTGCTAGTTGCAGTGGTGCAGTGTAGGTTAAGGGAGTATTCCCTGTTTGGCTTAGAGGGGATGGTATTTTTTCCGGTAAAGATTTCAGGTCTGGGATACCTAGGGGTTGGCTGAGGTTAGCACAGTGTTGCCACAACTGATCCGCATCCGGTCGCAACTTTTCCAGTTCTTGGCTTAGGTCTTGGCAGAGATGGAAGGCATAAAGGGTGACGCTGGGGTTTTTGAGTCGCAAGGCAGAATCATTCATCAGCGGGAGTGTTGGGTTCGGGGTTTTCTGGGGGAGAACTCTGACGACTAGCGTTGAGTAGTTCTTCTGTCAAGTTCTTTTCATACTCAGCTTTAGTTTTTGCAGTGGGGAAAGCGGCTCCAGCTGGCCTTTCATCACTTGGTTTCCTAGCCATTAGAGCTCTCAAAGCATTATTAATGTCTGAGTGAGAAGCAGACCAGCGAGTGATCTCATCGGCTAGCTTTTTAGTATCATTTCGGAATGAAGTAATTAATCCTTCGAGTTCCCTTCGTTCTGAGTCTTTAAATAACTCAGTTTCGGTGTCCAGTAGTTCTTTGAAAGCAGATAAAAATTGATTTTCTAATGCCATAGTCTTAACTCCTATTTACCAATCGCACAGAATGCCGCCCAATGAAATGGTGCCTCAAAGGGTTTATCGCTGTTATTAAAATTGTGAAATTTAGCCTTAATTACGTATTGATCAACAAGATTCAAATGCAAATTCTTAATGTACTCCTCTAATTCTTTTTTGGTACTATCCCGCAGCCAGAGTTGGGCTTGGTTAAGGGCAACTGCTAAAGGTATCTGCTCTCGTAGATTCTGATAAAATTTAATCATCAACAATGCTGTCGATAAATCCTTCACTGTCCACAGGCTACTAACTACCGCTGGACTACCTGCAACTAGGAAACCACTGGCTAACCCAATGTATTCATCGCTGATGTTAGTGTAATCAATTAATCCGGTTTCACAAGCAGAAAGGGTGACCAGGCGACATTGTTCTAGTTGTAACTCAAAGACTTGATCGATAGTCAGACATTTCTCTAGGTCAAAGATTTCCTCTTCACTTACCCGTAAATAGCGCTCCGAATTGGGTTCAGCAGATGCAGCTTTGTGGGCATTGGCCAGAATTAGAGCGGATTTCCGTGGTTCTTTGTAATTAAAGTAACCGTGACAGCTAAAATGTAAACAGTGGTAACTGTTTAGAGGTGTGCGATCTATGGCGGCTTTGGTAGCAGCGTTTTCCACAAGGACTTCTGTATCTGGTGGTGGATTGAAATAGCTTTGAATTACGTCTACCTCGATAGGAGTGTAATCTAAATCATCAGTGGGGTTTTGAACTGCAAACAGGTGGGTAAACTCTTCTGAGCGTTGTCTAGTTTGAGTAAGTTGGAGTAGTTGACAGCTAGGAGCGTAACTTACCCCTGCTGGAAAGCGATCCATCAGAATTTTAGAGTTACCTTCTCCCTGCTGGCTAGTAATCGGTAAGGCATGAAGGGGCAACCAATGTAAATACCGATGGGGAATTAAAATTAAGCGATCGCACTCTGGAGGTATGTGCTGAACAATTTTATCAATGAGTAAAATTTGCGCCAGGGAATGTAGACGAGTAGTCAGATGCTTTTCGTAATGGTATTTTTTGGTCGAGTAGGCTATTAAATATCCATTTGCCCAATCTATCAATTGACCTAAGTCTTTTAACTGAGAATGCCAAACTAGATTACGGGTTAAGACGAACGTGACCAGCTTATTCCGTGTAATGTAAAACTCGACAATGGCAGTGTGGTGATCCAACTTGTTCTGAAAGTGCTCAAACTGAAAGCCAGAAGCAATGGGTAAATAGCGGTTTTTTAATTCATTATGCTGCTGTCGCAATTCTTGAAGACGTTTTGCTAAGGCTGTTGGGTTTTCAGCTTTGCCATCGTGAATTTGGTTTTGACCTGTGGCTATTTCATCCCTGTATTCTTTTAGTTGAGTGACAATATTTGCCGGAAATATGCTTTTAAGTTCACGGCTAATAATTTCTTCAACTATATAGCGGTTTTTGCTTTGTTCAGCATAATCAAGTGCTTCATTAATCTTACCTAAATCCACACAAACTTCTACCATTATGCTATAAAGTTTGTTCCATTTTTCACGGTGTTTGCGCTTGCTTTCCTCTCCAGAAATCATTTCCTCCTGCAAAGATTCTACCGTAGCAATGGCAGAGTTAAAGGTGGTGTAAGCTAAGAGAGACTGCTTACTGTCTTGGTAAGCTATCCCTAGTTCGAACAAAGTGTCAGCATGGTCTTCAGGAAAAGCGTCACGGGTACGTATTTCTAAAGCCAATTGGAAGCAAGCGATGGCTTCTTCTAAGTTTTGTGCTTTCTGACCTGTGATTCTGTTACAGTAAGCAACACCGAGACCAGTTTTTGTCGATGCCCACTCAATCGGAAATGCCTCAAAGGTTCTAACTCTTAGAGCCTGTTGGTAACAAGCGATCGCATTTTCTATATTTTGTGCTTCCTGACCTACGATTCGGTTCTTGTAAGCACCACCGATATTAGTTTGTGTCCTTGCCCAATCAATAGGAAATGCCTCAAAGGTAAAAACTCTAAGAGCTTCTTGGTAACAAGCGATGGCTTTTTCTATATTCTGTGATTTCTTCCCTTTTATTCGGTCAGAGTAAGCAAGACCGAGATTATTTTGTGTCGATGCCCACTCAATAGGAAATGCCTCGGTTAATACTCTTAGAACCTGTTGGTAACAAGCGATGGCAACTTCTATATTCTCTGCTTTCTCCCCTTCGATTCGGTTCTTGTAAGCAACACCGAGATTAGTTTGTGTCTTTGCCCACTCAATAGGAAATGCCTCGGTTAATACTCTAAGAGCCTGTTGGTGACAAGCGATCGCTTCTTCTATATTCTGTGCTTTCTCCCCTTTAATTCGGTCAGAGTAAGCACCACCGAGATTAGTTTGTGTCGATGCCCACTCAATAGGAAATGCCTCAAAGGTATAAACTCTAAGAGCCTGTTGGTGACAAGCGATCGCTTCTTCTATATTCTGTGCTTTCTCCCCTTTGATTCGGTAATAGTAAGCATTACCGAGATAAGTTTGTATCGTTGCCCACTCAATAGAAAAATCCTCAAATGTTCTAACTCTAAGAGCCTGTTGGTAACAAGCAATTACCTCTTCTATATTCTGTGCTTTCTCTCCTTTGATTCGGTAATAGTAAGCAAGACCGAGATTATATTGTATCATTGCCCAATCAATAGGAAATGCCTCAAATGTTCTAACTCTAAGAGCCTGTTGGTAACAAGCAATGGCTTCTTCTATATTCTGTGCTTTCTCTCCTTTGATTCGGTAATAGTAAGCAAGACCGAGATTAGTTTGTGTCGATTCCCAATCAATAGGAAATGCCTCAAAGGTATAAACTCTAAGAGCCTGTTGGTAACAAGCGATGGTTTCTTCTATATTCTGTGCTTTCTCACCTATGATTCGGTCATGGTAAGCAATACCCAGATTATATTGTATCATTGCCCAATCAATAGGAAATGCCTCAAAGGTAAAAACTGTAAGAGCCTGTTGGTAATAAGCGATGGCTTCTTCTATATTCTGTGCTTTCTCCCCTTCGATTCGGTCACCGTAAGCACCACCGAGATTAGTTTGTGTCCTTGCAAAATTTTCGGGAAAAGCCTCAAAGGTATAAACTCTAAGAGCCTGTTGGTAACAAGCGATGGCTTGTTCTATATTCTGTGCTTTGTCACCTATGATTCGGTAATAGTAAGCAAGACCGAGATTATATTGTATCATTGCCCAATCAATAGGAAATGCCTCAAAGGTATAAACTCTAAGAGCTTCTTGGTAACAAGCGATCTCTTCTTCTATATTCTGTGCTTTCTCCCCTTTTATTCGGTTCTTGTAAGCAAGACCGAGATTAGTTTGTGTATCTGACCAATAAATAGGAAATGCCTCAAAGGTATAAACTATAAGAGCCTGTTGGTAACAAGCTATTGCCTCTTCTATATTCTGTGCTTTCTCTCCTTTAATTCGGTTAACGTAAGCATTACCGAGATTAGTTTGTGTCCTTGCAAAATTTTCGGGAAAAGCCTCAAAGGTATATACTCTAAGAGCTTCTTGGTAGCAAGAGATCGCATCATCAATATTCTGTGCTTTCTCCCCTTTGATGCGGTCAGAGTAAAGAAGACCGAGATTATTTTGTACCTTTGCCCAATTTTCGAAAAATGCTTCACGGGTGCAAACAGTTAGTGCGACTTCATAGCCAGTGATAGCAATTTCTATATTGCTGGCTTTGTCACCTAAGGGGAATTGCTCAATTAGATTACTGAATACGACAATAACTAAAGCTATGTATTTTGCTTCATTTGCTTCCGCTTCTGCCAGCTTACTTGTTGCCCAATCCCGCAATAATACTGCTAAAGTCTGATTAAGTTTGTCGATATTTGCTTCCAGTAATGGATAAACTACCTCTTGATTACCATTACTGTATGCGGTTGCTTGTAGTACCTCTAATAGAAAGTCAAGTTGAGCATCAGATGTGTTGTCAGCCATTGCCATCAACCCCTCCACTATATAACAAATTCAACAACCGCTCTACACTATTCATGAAAAAAATAAACTACTCTAAATCGCCCTATATTCGCCAATTTTCCGCCCATGGCAGTATTCTTTGCTGCAATTCCTGATCAATTAAATCCCGGCAAACATTAAAAAAATGAGAGACTTAATCATCATTATAGAGCAGTTTTTATGGTAGTTATTTACTTTTTAAAAAATATATAAATTATACTAATTGTGAGGTGCAAATTTATGGTTTTTAGGGAGCAGGGAGCAGGGAGCAGGGAGCAGGGAGTAGGGAGCAGGGAAGAGGCAAGAGGCAAGAGGCAAGAGGCAAGAGGCAAGAGGCAAGAGGCAAGAGGAACCCACCCCTAACCCCTCCCAGGAGGGGAAGGCAAGAGGCAAGAGGCAAGAGGCAAGAGGCAAGAGGTTTGTTCACGAGGCTCTGAGGCTCAACCACGGTATTCAAATACTCAACGTTGAGACTCTGAGACTCAAGCACGATATTCAAATACTCGACCACGAGACTCAAATACTCAACGTTGAGACTCTGAGACTCGTCCACGATATTCAAATACTCGACCACGAGACTCAAATACTCAACGTTGAGACTCTGATATTCGTTCACGAGGCTCTGAGACTCAACCACGGTATTCAAATACTCACGGTCGAAGTCCAGATACTCGTCCAGAAGGTCCAGATACTCAAGGTTTATATTCAAATACTCAAGGGAGAGGTTCAGAAGCCAGTCGATCAGGTCTTGATAGCATGGCTTTTGAGTGGGACACCTAACCGGATGTTACTTATCCGCTAATTGGTTCAACCAATTGGTCAAATCCACTTCGGTTTCAAAATCTAACAACGCTTCTCCTAAATCCTCCAACTGGTCAAAGGATAATTCCTCAATTTGATTTTGTAATTGGGGATTGATTTCACCTAAGCGACGGTTAATTTGACGGATAATTAAATTAAGCTCATTGCGCTTTCCTTGTTCTAACCCTTGTTCTAATCCCTGTTCTAATCCCCGTTCTAATCCCTGTTCTAATCCCCGTTCTAATCCCTGTTCTAATCCTTGACGAATAATCCGTTGATAAACTACTGACTCTTGCATCATATCCTCCCGAAAGTAAGCTTGAATTAACTGTTCATCAAATTTCACTCCAGCCAACAGTTGCACGCAAGCAGATAGGTTACGCTGCTGTTGTCTGTCTTCAATCATATATACCAAAGGGAACAGGGAACAGGGAACAGGGAACAGGGAACAGGGAGTAGGGAGTAGGGAGTAGGCATGCTAGCAATAAGCGTGTTCAAAAAAAGCAGATATAAACGCTACTTTTTTTATAAAACTTATCTGTAAAAAAACAATATTTTTAAAGTTCATAGGTGTCCCATTCAGCTGACGGCTGAATGGGACACCTAACCGAATGTTACTTATCCGTTAATTGATTCAACCAATTGGTCAAATCCACTTCGGTTTCAAAATCTAACAACGCTTCTCCTAAATCCTCCAACTGCTCAAAAGATAATTCCTCAATTTGATTTTGTAATTGGGGATTGATTTCACCTAAACGACGGCTAATTTGACGCTTAATTAAATTAAGCTCATTGCGCTTTCCTTGCTCTAATCCCTGTTCTAATCCTTGTTCTAATCCCTGTTCTAATCCTTGTTCTAATCCTTGTTCTAATCCTTGGCGAATAATTCGTTGATAAACTACTGACTCTTGCATCATATCCTCCCGAAAATAAGCTTGAATTAACTGTTCATCAAATTTCACCCCAGCCAACAGTTGCACGCAAGCAGATAGGTTACGCTGCTGTTGTCTATCTTCGATCATATCGATTTTCGCTGCTACCTGGGATAGCAGGTTTTCTGGCACTTCCGCTTGTGCTAATACTGCCAAGGGTAGTAACCCTGGGGTGGTAAGTAATGGTTGTGGATCACATTCCCAAATCCGAATCACCCGGTAGCGGA
>NZ_JAAHIG010000215.1:0-15606 GCF_010692305.1 Moorena sp. SIO4G3
TGACCCCTCTATCGAGGACTAAAATCAGGTCAGCTTTGCGTACGGTAGAAAGACGGTGAGCAATCACTAGGGTGGTGCGGTTTTTGAGAATAGTATTGAGATTGGTCTGAATAATCCGCTCGGATTCTGCATCCAGGTGGGAGGTGGCTTCATCGAAAATTAATAGGTGGGGATTTCCCAAGAGGGCGCGAGCAATGGCTAAACGCTGTCGCTGTCCCCCAGACAACATCCCTCCTCCCTCCCCAATCTCGGTTTCATAGCCCATGGGCAATTTTTGGATAAATTCATCAGCACCGGCCAGTTTTGCTGCTGCCATAATTTCGTCTAAGGTGGCTGAGGGATAAGCCAGACTGATGTTTTCTCGAATTGTCCCTCCAAACAGAAAGGTATCTTGATCTACCACACCAATTTGCTGGCGCAAGGAGCCTAAGGAAAGACTGGTGATATCCTGCCCATCAATCAACACCTTCCCATCTGAGGGAAGATACAGCCCCAACATCAGCTTGGAAATGGTGCTTTTCCCGGAACCACTGCGCCCCACTAGGGCGACCATTTGCCCTGGTTTTACCTCAAAACTAAGATTTTCCAGGACATTGGTATCACTTTCTGGGTGATAGCGGAAGGTGACCTTATCAAAACGAATGTGACCGCGCAATTGAGGTAATGATTGCCGTGCTTGATAGTGCAAATCTTCTTCTGGTTGGTAATCCAGCACATCATTGATGCGCTCCATAGCAATCACCACTTCCTGAAATTCATTCCACAGTACCGTGATCCGCTGGAAAGGGGTAATCACATTACCCAGCAACATATTAAAAGCCACCAATTGCCCAATGGTCAGCTGATTTTGAATCACCAACCATGCCCCAAACCAGAGCAGTGCGGTAGTGGCTAACCCCTCGATGGTATTGCTGAAAATCTGGAGTCGATTGCTAATCACTTGCCCAGAAAAGTTAGTTTTAACCTCTTTATTTAATAACTCTTCCCAATGCCAGCGTACCGTTTGCTCAACTGCTGTAGACTTGACAGTGCGGACACCAGAAAGCACTTCAATCAGATAACTGCTTTCTTTTGCGATCGCATTAAACACTTCCCGAGAAATTCGTTTTAAAAAGGGTGTAGAAATCAACGCTAGCAGGAAAAAGGGTGGTACAATTACTAAAATTAGCAGCGCCATCTTCCAACTGTACCAAAACATCAATCCCACATAGATAAAAACTGTTACTAAATCTAGCAGGATAGATAACGCTTCACCGGTAAGAAACCGCTCAATTTTACGATTTTCCTGAATCCGGGAGGTAATATCACCCACAAAACGAGACTCAAAGAAACCTAAAGGTAATCGCAATGTATGGCTGATAAACCCCACAATTAGTGCTAGGTCTACTTTATTTGCGGTGTGGTCAAGCAAATATTGCCGCAACCCGGTAATCGCAACCCGAAACATAGTAAACATCAGCAATCCTAACCCCACAGCGGTTAGGGTGAGGGTGCTCCGTTGCACCACCACTCGGTCTAATATTATCTGGGTAAATATCGGTGTAATCAGACCAAATATCTGGATCATCAGGGAAGCAAAAAACACCTCCAGCAACACGACACTGTGAGGCTTTACCAACTCAAAAAATTGCCAGAAAGAGGTCTTACTTTCTTTGGTATCCTTCAGGATTGCTGTGGGTTCCAGTAGCAGTGTATAACCAGTCCAATTCGCTTTAAATTCCTGGTGACTCAGACTTTTCTGACCAATACCAGGGTCAGCAATTACCACATGCTTGTTGGTGATTTCATAAACAACAATAAAGTGTTTTCCTTCCCAGTGGACAATCGCAGGTAGCTGTTGTTTTGCCAGTCGATCCAGACTAGCTTTCACTGGTCGAGTGGAAAAGCCAATACTTTCGGCAGCCGCTGATAGTCCCCGCAATGAAGCGCCATTACGGTCAGCATTGGAGATATCTCGCAAGCGGTTAACACTGAATCGTTTCCCCCAATAGCGACCGATCATCACCAGACAGGCAGCACCGCAGTCAGAACCACTCTGTTGGGCAAAAAACGGATAGCGCCGGATCACTCGCTGCCACAAATGACCAACTTTTTGAGTAGGGCTAGGAAAGTAAGCTTTGCTGATGGTTTGCTTGGGTTTTTCGTCTCCGGAGGTGGGGATGTCTTTCTTCTGTCCCACTCCCGCTACTTCCGCTATTCTCCCTTTCTCCCCCTCTCCCAAAGCACTATCCGAGGGCATCAGCAGGGAATTTTGCCCTTGGGCCTGACGATAAAAATGTTCGCGGATTTGGGGATGTTTGCTAATCAGGGGAAATAACAGTTCCGGAGTTAGATAACAGAGCTTGGTTTTGAGGGATGCTCTGGCTGAGTAGGACTCAAAAGACTCTTCTGGAAAGAAAGTACACTCCCCAAACGAAGCTCCAGCTTCTAGATTGGTAATTAACTCCCCGGCGCTATTAATCAGTCTGACCTTTCCGGAAATCACAATATAAATGCCAGCCTCGGCGTCTGTTGACTGCCAAAATTGACCGACCGTTGGCTCGCGATATTTTATTTGTTTGAGACAGCGTGATACTTCTAATTCTGAAAGAGAATGCCCTAGAGTATTAGCGAGCTGCTCAGGAGAAATCAGTGGATTAGATCTAGGATTAGATGTAGATGTATGTCGAACCATAATCTCATGCCATGTTGCTGGGATTGAATAGCCAAAAACTATTGGACTCGGAGCCATTAGCGGATTTCAGGTCAGAAATTAAGATGCTGTGACCATCGTTTTCCGGTTCGTTAGGGGAGTTAACCTTTCTCCGTGTTGGTATAGTCGATAATCCCATGTCTTTGAGCAATCGTTGTAGGTGGCGATTGCTGACTTCAATCCCCAATTCTTTGGCCAGATGTTTGTTTAACCAATTCACTGTCCAGCGGCGAAAGGAATACCCATAATCCCGGGGACTCTGGTTAATCAGTTCTTTCAAACGGTCTAAATACTCCTCATTGACTGCCTTGGGGCGACCAATGGGACAATCCTGCCATTGGTGAGCCATCCCACTACGAGCGATATGCATCCAATGTCTTACTGTTGCGGCACAACACCCCAAGGTTTGACAAATTTCCGTTTGAGATTTGCCCTCATCTGCTAATAACATAATTTGAATCCGCTGACGGTAGGATTCATGTAAATTCTCTTCTAGGCTTTTTTGGAGCAGTTTGCGTTGGAAGGCTGTTAAATAATGACTTTGAGTAATTTTGGCTTCTGTATCTTGAGCGTTATTCATATCAATCTGTTTTCTATTTACCACAGTTCTAAATTGGGCATTTTTAACATTCATTGAATGTAAGCTATCAGCGGTCAGCGGTCAGCGGTCAGCCCTCAGCGGTCAGCCTATGGGTATGGCCACAGGCTAGAAGCCTGTGCCACCCTACTTGAGGTGCCTTCAGCGGTCAGCGGTCAGCAGTCAGCCCTCAGCGGTCAGCCTATGGGTATGGCCACAGGCTAGAAGCCTGTGCCACCCTACTTGAGGTGCCTTCAGCCCTCAGCCGTCAGCCTTTAGCTGATAGCTGTTCGCGTAGCGTGCGCGTAGCGCATTAGCTGTTCGCGTAGCGTGCGCGTAGCGCATTAGCTGATAGCTAGCTGAATATAGACCCCAAGAGTTAAGCGATTGGCCTACGGCCACGCTACGCGAACGCAATCAACTTACAGTTGTAAAACAGATAGTTTTTACTTCGATGTAAGAGGTTGTCTGAGAAGTATCATTTGCTACATTCAAGCCCCCTAAATCCCCCAATTTTGGGGGACTTTTAGCAATAAATGGATTCTTGTTCCCCCCAGAATTGGGGGGCTAGGGGGGCAAAGTTCAGTATCAAAAAACTTTTCAGATATCCTCTAAGTAATTCTTAGTTCAAGAATAGTTGAATTAACTCTTGGTAGTAATGGCTGAATTATCTCCCATGAAAGATTATATAAGTAGTCGGCTCAAAATCAACGGTTTACCATTAAGCAATCCTTAAAAAATGCCCATCATTGCTCCAACCCGATGGACTAAAAATTCACAAGAATTAAGATAATATTAAAAACGTTGATCCGAGTACTTATCACTAAACTATTGGTTATCTAAAGGGTATCGCTTTCACGAAAACTAAACTAAACCTTTCACTCTGTAAAGCTTTGATAAAGCTTGCATAAAGCTTTGATCAAAAAACAATGACCAAAAAACAATGATCAGATCAAATTCCATAGTTTATCCCTTTCTCCACAATGGATGTAATCTGTAATTATCCGGGGATGGGAATTAGGCACTAGCCAGGACCTTAGCACCGATGAAGTGAGCACCACTGAAGGCTGACAAGGCTGCTTGTCACACCTGAACGCTATAGCTAGTTTTTTGATTGGGGTGGAAGCCTGAGTTAATGCATTTCCCTGGGTCAAACTTTAAAGGTGAATGTTATAGTTCACCATTTGCCACATGAGCGGGTTGTTGTGGTACGCAAACTATTACGATGGCGGCAAACTGCTACATGTATAAGCAATATTGAGTTGGTAGTAACGGCTTCTTTACCTATTATTCCTTTATAATAGGTAATGCTGACAGTACCCAAAAGGGTACTGTTTCACTGGACTTTCTGTGTTAAGGCAATATGCAGAATATGCATTTAAATTTCAGTCCGAGCCACTATTGATGTGTAGCCGTAATCGGCCAGAATTGGGATGAAAACCTCTCTGGGTAAGGGAAAAAGGTCAATTGCCTGAAAGTGAATACTTAATGATATACGCCTCCAAGGTGAATCGCCCTCCCCATCTAGGTTGATCGGTGATTGGATTGCAAGATTTTGTCAAAGTCCCGCTATCTGGTATTTGATTCATGACTATAACTCATCCTTACGGGTTTAGGACTACCAAGAGCATTAAGCTTTATTGGTTGCCCTCACTCTAATTAATCACTCCAAAAATTGAATTTTTATACAATTTTATGTAAAGTTTTGTAACGAATATCATGGTCATCACCCAGGCAATTCAACCTATGATTGCTAAACTAAACCACGATTAGGATTAAATTCAACATCTGTAGCGGGCTTGGGGAGAACTGGTTGAGGAAATTTTGCTTTTGCGATCGCATAACCTTTATCGCCCACAGTAGCTCAATCTGCTAGATTAAATTGCCGCAAACCATACCAATTCCTCACTGCCAACCATACTGTAGAGAGCAATCCCGCCAGGCTCAAAGTCAAACCACTGTAAGGAACCAATAACCCAAACACAGGTAGTATCGCTCCAGCAATCGTACACACCACTGCTGCGGAAGAAGTATAACGGGTTTTCCCTAACCCCCAAACAAGTACCAGCAACACCAAGGAAATACCAGTCCAAGCCAACTGAGCATTCATCACTCGGCTCATATAAGTCAGGGTGAGCAGACAAGCAAAGAAAATTCCCCCAGCAATCATCACATTCCGTAAGTGCAGTGGTAGAGATAAATACAGCAGAAGCAACCACCACAGAAACAACCCAGGCGCTAACAACAGCAGACGAGGAATCACCCCTGTATTCCTTACTGGATCAGTAGCTGTGAATACTCCAAAGGGGTTTAGCACTGAAACATTATCGTCAAATCTCCAAGTAAACACTGTAGTTTTCCCCTCGACACTAGTCTCAGTCGGAGCAATCCCACTAGCGAAGTCAGCTTTAGGAAAATTTGTCTGTACTGTGAGGCGGAAGTTAGACACCAATTCTCTACCAGCTGTGTAAATCCACCGTGGTCCCCCTTGAGCTTGGTAGGTAACACGGAAACTGGTGGATTGACCCGGTTCTAGACGCAATGGAAAACTGTAGTTACCCGGATTGGTGGGTTTTAACCGCTCACCCTCCCGTTCTACTCGGAAATCTTGCAACAGCGAGTAGCTGTAAGGCTTTCTCACCTCAAAAAATAGCTCCTCTGTTTCTGCAAGGGAGTTGGTGACTTTGTAGTCAGCAGCAAAGTCAATGCGGTAATTATTACGACGGTCTTGGAGATTAGGAATTTGGTCAATCTTGACCTCAATATCAGAGCTACTCAGGGCTAGCCAGCGGTTGACTTGGCGAGTATCCTCAATCTGGACAGGTTTCCCTTTGACCGTAGTAGTGTAAGTATAAGGTTCCTCGATCACATAGCGAACCTGGGGTGCCGCTTGTTCTAGTCGTAACCCAGCTACGGTGTGTGCAACTTGAACTACCCGATCCTGTTCCCAATGATGGTAGCGATTGGCCAAGGTTGAACACAGAAAGAAACCTGATACTAAGATTGCCAAAATCACCA
Organism: Moorena sp. SIO4G3; assembly: GCF_010692305.1. Classification (NCBI taxonomy): domain Bacteria; kingdom Bacillati; phylum Cyanobacteriota; class Cyanophyceae; order Coleofasciculales; family Coleofasciculaceae; genus Moorena; species Moorena sp. SIO4G3. Next base: position 6,288 of record NZ_JAAHIG010000215.1, read on the forward strand.
CCCCGTGTTGGCATCCCCGCAGTAGGGCAGAATAGCGCACCACCCACTCTCCCACAAAAATTGCTTGCTCTGGCTCGGCACGGCGCAAGGCAATGCTCAGCAGCGCAATCACAATTCCTAAAGCAAGTATAAATAGCGCCAGCACTGCCAATACAGTGAGTAATTTGCTACCAAACTCGATTAACTCATGAGGATGGGTGAGATCAGGTAAGTTTGGGATACCTCGGGGACTGTAAAACATAACCAGTCGTGTGTAACAATCATTTTAATCTTCTCGTACAAAGACGGTTAACTCTGATCAGGAGTTTCTGGCAAAAACCCTACTAACTATAGGGTTTCCTAGTATGGGTGAGGTATATCTAAATTTTCTTCCCTAGACCTCTTGCAAAAGTATTTTTTTGATACTGTTTTCGTCAATTATTGTTACTGTTTTCTGTCTCCTGTCTCCTGTCTCCTGACAACTGCCGCGAAGTCTCCTGTCTTGATGCAGTTCTTGACCTTGTCAGCCATGCAAAGCGCGAGTGGGGGAAACCACGGCAGTTGCTCATGGGGGAAACCACGGCAAAGCGCGAGTGGGGGAAACCCCCTTTGGCCGACTGCCTCCCCAAGACCGCACTGCCTCCCCAAGACGGCGCTGCATCGCTACCAAAAATCCCTATATACTTTCTTGCCTCTTGCCTCTTGCCTCTTGCCTCTTGCCTTTCCCTAGCTGACGGCTAACTGTTGATACCTGACGCCTTATATTCACCGAGAAAAGGGGGCTCGGGGGATTATCCCTCGCAGCCAGCCGTTCGCGCAGCGTGACACTAGGTCAACGCGCCCCGCGTGACACTAGGTCAAGGGTTCAATACCCTTGTTCGCGTAGCGTCGGCAATGCCTCGGTTGGCGCTTCATTCTTCCGGAATATCCCGCAATCTTGATGTAGACTAAATCTAGATACTCACATGTGAAATATTGGAGATGGAAAACACAGTATTAACAATAGTTTGCAAGATTCAGCCAACCCCTGATCAAGCCAAGAAGATCGAGGCGACACTCAAAGGGTTTGCGGAAGCTTGCACCTACACAAATGCTGTGGTGAAATCATCCATAACCAGCAAGAACACCATACAAGCTCAGGTTTATCAATACATCAGAGATACCTACAGCTTGAGTTCTAACTTAGCGGTAAGAGTTTGTGGGCGTGTGGCTGCGAACAGGAAAACTGCTAAGCACAAAAACAAGCCTGTATCAGAGTTTAAGCCAACTAGTGCTGATTACGATGCCAGAATTTTTAGTTATAGGGAAAAAGACCAAACCGTTAGTTTGACTTTAGTTGGTGGCAGGGAAAGGTTTCTTTTGCACATTGGAAACTACCAAGTCGGAAAACTCAAAGGCAAAAAACCTACCTCAGCCCAATTATGCAAGCATCGTGATGGTCAGTATTACATTCATATTCAGGTAAAAGACAAGCCTCCTAAACCCCAAGAACCAAAGAAAGTCATCGGGGTTGATCTCGGACGTACAGATATTGCTGTGACCAGTGAAAATCAAAGCTTTTCTGGGAGGCAGATAACGCAAATCAGGGATAAATTTGCCAGAGTCAGATCGCAAATCCAGAACAAAGCCTCGAAGGGCACAAGAAGCAGTAGACGCAGATGTCGCCAGGTTCAGAAACGGCTATCAGGCAAGGAAAGGCGATTCCAGACTTGGGTTAACCACAACGTGAGTAAAGCCATAGTAGAGTTAGCAAAATCTCAAGGAGCGGTAATTGCTTTAGAGGATTTGACAGGGATCAGGGAAAGGACAAACCTTCAGCCAAGATCTAAGACCGAAAGAAGAAGATCTAATAGTTGGGCTTTTTATCAACTTCGGGAATTCATCCGGTACAAGGCTTTAGAGGCTGGGGTAAAAGTTATCTTTGTCGATCCTCGTTATACTTCTCAAACATGCCACAAGTGCCTACATATTCATCCAGTTAAAGGTAAATCTTATCGGTCTGGAAAACGCTACAAATGTGGTGCCTGTGGATGGAATGGGGATGCCGACTTTAATGGCTCCATGATGATCAAACAATTGGGGCAGAGTGTAACCCTGCCCGGAGGTTCGTACTTATCCTGTTTTCTAACAGATATTGTATAGGGCTACTGAAAGCCCCCGGCTTCTAGCCGTGGGGATTGGTTACTTCTATCATTTATCGACTTGTAGAGAGCATCAAGCCTTTTCTTTACCTCTGGAGGTTGGGATGTAAAACGGATATAAAACCCTAGTTTTTCTGTCTCAATTGACGTCACTTTAGCATAGATGTCATCACTATATTCGGCTTGGGATTGATTTAATATATTTAGGCTTATATTACTGAGCTCTACTGGTAAATCCTCTCTTCGTCTCTCGTAGGAACGCACTTTTCCTCCCTTAGCTGAAAGCTGAATTAAACTTCCAAGAAAAAGATTTTTGCCGATATGCTTTCCTTCCAAAATTTTGTAGGTGAGTGGGATAGTTTTAGTAAGGGGAAAAAACGTCTCGTCTTCTTTAGGTATAAATAGATTGTAATTATCACCAATACCCACAACTTGATAGATAGTTATTGGCTGTTTAACCCCTTTCGGTTGTACCTGTTTGTACCCGTGAATTATCACGATTGACTTAACCTGTTCAAAGGTAGATTCTGAAATCAGAATTTGACCACCTATGGTATAGGATTCAATGCGATAGGTTAAGTTTACTTGGCTACCTACTACACTGTAATCGGTGCGTTTTTCCGAGCCAATATTGCCCACCACAACATCACCTGTGTTGATACCAATACCCATTTCTAGAGGTGGATAGCCCCAGGCATTCATCGTTTCGTTGACAGGAACCATTGCCAATTGCATCGCCACAGCACAAGCAACTGCCCGTTTTGTATCGTCTTCTCTCGCGGTAGGAGCACCAAATAAAACCAAAATTCCATCACCCATGAACTTATCAATGGTTCCTTGGTATTTAGTAATTACCTCTGACATATATTTCAGATAGAGGTTGAGGATTTGAACCACTTCTTCGGGAAGCAATCGTTCTGATAGGGCTGTAAATCCTCTTAAATCAGAGGTTAGTATGGTGAGAGTTTTGCGCTGGCCTCCCAGTTTCAATTCTTCGGGTTTTTCTAGTAACTTATCTACTACTTCCTTACTCAGGTAACGCCCAAAAATCTGACTAATGATTTGATTCCTTTTTTCTAAATCTTGGTTAGCTTCAGCCAAAGCAGCCGTGCGGTCCCTAACCCGTCTTTTTAATTCCTTTGCTGTTTGACGCAATCTACCGATAACCAAAATTAGCCCTGACAGTGCCAACACAGATAGTCCTCCTAAGGTGATAAATGTACTCCTCAAACTCATTTGTGTATGTACCACAAATTTATCTAGAGGCTGAATGATTTCCAAAACACCTCTGACCTCTCCTACTTTCCAGTCCATCCTGGGACTATCCGGATGGCTGTTATGACAAGCAATGCAGCTAGGCTCCATAATGATGGCTTCTGCATATCGAAATGAGGAACGACCTTGGATCTGCTCTTGGCGAAAAAATGACTGAGTGGGATATTGTCTCAAGAACTTGAGTGCATCCCATTCAAAATCATCTTTCGGACCCCCTTCGGCTCGTCGATTGGGAAATGGATAATCACTGTACAGCCTGATTAAAGCTCCCCTATCATTGGCACTGATGCGCGAACCCAGTTCTATCACATAGGTAGCTGGATTAGGAATTGCCCCTTTTTTGGTGGTGTAGTCATGGGTAACGGTAATCCCATGAACAGTTTTAGCACGACTAACCACCTCAGTACTGTAGAGGTTACGTGCCTCATTAATAACTTGAGTGGATAAGGCGGAATACTCTAGTGCGTGGGATTCAATTAGATCCATAGAGAGACGAGACATGCTTGAGAGGGCAATTCCCACTCCCAGGCAAAACATGATCGTTAGAACCAGGATTATTCTCTGAAAAATTAGGTTGAGTAACCAGTTCCAGAATTTAAAAATTAGGTGTCGCATCCCATAGAAACCCTAACCGAAAAGCGTTTTATTCAAAATCCCTTTCACCCCTGGTTGAGAACACCATCTCAGAGGTGATAGTTATAGAGTTCCCTGAAATGCTGACAAAACCTAAATTTCGCTTCCAGAAGGGTTAATAGCTAAGGGTTAATAGCTAAGGGTTAATACCTAATAGTTAATCGAGCCAATTTGAAAAATCCTGGGAAAATTGCTCAAGAGACAACAACTGAATTCTCGGGTCATTACAAGCAGATTCTTGCTCAGCTTTGGTGTTGTAGCCCCAATCAGCTAGATAGAGTTTCACCGGTTTGAGGTCTGGCTGCTGTTGCACAGATTTAAGGCTCTTGAACCGATCTTCCACAAACCATAGTGTTACGGCTTCCCCTGGGAAAGCTTCCATTAATTGTCGTAGGGTTTGATGTTTAGGTCGTTTGGACTCCTTGCCAATAATTCTGTCTTGTGGTAATTTAATACCTTGTTGCAGCAATAGTTGTTTGATGAAGCGTCCTTCTTTAGTAGAAACAATATATACCTGTGTGGTATTTGTGGAAAGTATTTGATCCAACCGCTCAATCACACCGGGATAAAATTGGTGTAGACTCAACCAACCATCTAAATCGGTAGTAATCCATTTATCCCGAATAGTGTCTAACTGCTTGGCTGTATCGGTTCTGTCTAAGGTCTCGGAATTAACAATAGACTGGGAAACTGTTGACCAATCCTGCAAAATATCGTCTTCTGAAATACCGAGAATCAGCGCGTGAATCAATATTGGCATTTCCCAGCCAGTTTCGATCACAGGTCGTAAGCGGTAGAAGCTAGCTGCTAAATTCTCGGATGGTGTTTCACTGGCGGGTTTCCAAATTTGACAGTATGTACGCCACGCCGTCTGAAAATATTCTAATAGTCCGTTACACAGAACACCGTCAAAGTCGAGAGCCAGAATTGTGGGTACCATTTAACTTAATTAATACTTATGAATACTACAACTTACTATACTCAAAATTGAGAAAAAAAAGTAAAATAGTTTAGCTTTACTTTTTTCCATTATTTTTTTTCCTTATGCAATAATAGATAGCAAGGTTTTAGTGAATTGGTATAATTTTATAGCACCCTATCAAGTTATAGTTTTTATGGCACTCCAGCAAATTTAAGAAGATTGAGCTTTGCTCACGCTACGCTCCGGAAGCTAAGCTTCCGCGCTTATGGGATTGGCCGTAGGCCACGCTACGGGATCGACAATACCAAATTTTACTGAATGTGAACCCAGTGTTGGTGTCTGACTTGGCTGTGACCAAAGGGGTAAGCAGCAACTGAAAACTCCACTGGATTGAACTACCCTCCTTGAGCACGGTCTCAACTACCTCTTGACCCATGATCCTCGGGCCCAAACCCGTGTAGTACAATCCATTGGTAATGCCAACGAACGAGAGACTGGGGATACTCTTAAACCGTTGAGTGCGATGGCCAAAAGCGATCGCATTGCTCACTTTATTACTCCATAAATCTAGCGCTATATATAAATTAGGAGCTCTCAACGTATATAGCGTTTTCATTTCACCTGAAAATGCTATACTTATTAAGCCAAACCACTATTCCTCCTCAAGGAACCATAAAAACTAATAGAAGTTACCACCTAACCCAGGGTTTTTGAGATCAAGTTTTTCGATCAGCCCTTGTCCTTTGCTTATCAGGTGCATCTCATATTTGTAAATAAAGAAGGGAAGTGTGGGAAGTGTGGGGCCCGGGCGCGGGAAATGTGCCAATTTTCGCGCGAATTTTTTCGTAATTGTAAAAGCGATGCAGAGGTGCGACCCGTGGCGAATTTAATTACGGGTCAAACGCACCATTACGGTATTGGGGAGGCAGCGCGGCCTTGGGAAGGCAGCGCCGACCTGGGGGGGTTTCCCCTATGAGGGACTGCCGTGGTTACCCCCATGAGCGCTTTGCATCAAGAAAGGATGAAGTTTTACCAAAGGATAAAGGTAAAGGGAAATTTTTATCGTTCATCCCAGGTTACTGTCACTCTAAATCTTGACTATTGGTCAGAGCAATAACTTAAAAAACACGCTTCCTAGTAAGTTATTCCAGCCTCACCGGTGTGGGAAGATAAATCAATAGAAATTGGCCATAAATTAAATTATTCGTTAACTAAAGTATAACTTATATATAACTAAAAAAACAATGGCAAACTATGGATTTTTTTTAAATTAATTTAAGCATTATAAAATGGCATAAATGAGTAAATACTACCAATCCATGTTTTTTTTAACGAATCAACCATTGGATAAATTCTCAAAAGGAAACCCTAAGAGCATTTGTTCGTTGTAGACTACAAATAATTTGAGCGAATCCATTTTTCATCAATTACCATAAAGAAAATAAGAGCTATAATAAACTTAGAGGTACAAAATGAATACTTGGGTAAAGTCAGAAGCTGCGTACCTAGAAAATCATCGCCCTTGGTACGAGGGGCCTCATGGCACTTGCAATCTCCTCAAACCCACTCTAATCCACATGGGAGACGATAAGCCACTTCATTTGATGTTCCCTGTCCATTGGACTGAAGCTATAGATGCCTTACCTCAAGCTAAAACAATGGCACGGCAACTCAATGGGTTCTTAGTACTACTGCTTTATGGACAGGCATCTGACCAAGAAATTCAATCCTTGGTACTAGAATTAGCAGAAGCCCAAGTTCTCCCCTTGTGGCTAGGTTGGCAAAATAGGAAAAGATTCGACCGCATTGTAGCGATGCTTTCGACGAATTCTGAACTGAATTGATGTCAGTGCATATGATGTAAGTGGATAGTAAGGGTGCATTCAAGGCATTTAGCACTGATATTGACAGTGCTTGCATGGTTTGTGACGAGGATTCTTTAGGAGTTAGACCTTGAATTATTGAAGCAATAGAATTATTGAAGCAATCCACATGAACATTATGAACAGACTAGACAGAATCCAGCTGATGTGATTAGGGTTTTTATTAAAAAATTACGTGGTAAGATTCCGGTTTGACTGGTAAGAAAAGATAATGACTAACCCTTGATATGACTTAACTATCAATATCTAGGAATTAGCCATTACCAAGTTTTTTTGGTAGCTATCTGATCACGACTACTCGAGTGAGGTTTTCGGTGACCGTCTTTCCATAGCCTTTTTTACAGTGACCATCTGAGACATAAGATGCTGAACTTTAGTGTAGAGTTGGTCAAACTCATCACCATTAAGGGGAGTTGGTTTCATCTGTGGCTCCTGAGCAGCATTGGGTGGAGCATAGGCTAGAAATGATTGCACCGATGGAAACCTAGCCGTAGCTGCTCGCACGTCCAAGTCGGGTTTAGTGGGGGATTGAGTGGATGGTTCATGATCCACTGTTTGATTGGTAATTATTACAGCTTCAGTTACTGACCCAGTTTCGGCAATCGGATGGTAGGTTTTGAGCAAGGGTTCGGAAGTGACTTGCTCAACATTGCTAATGGGCTGGTAGTTGTCGTTCAAAGATAGTGAAGTGTCTTTCTCTGAGGTAAACTCCTTCAGTCCAGAAGCGTCTAACCTAGAGTCTGAGAGCTGAAGTGTCTCTAACAATTCCTCCTTTTTCCTGAGATTTTCCTCAAGACCCGATAACTGTGCCTCTATATCAGACCGGTTGCGGTCAGCGGAGCGCCATCCGGTCATGGCCACTGTAGCAGTTCCTACAGTCAGACTTAGTAGCGCTGCTAAGCCCAAGTAAGGTGGAGCTATGTCCATTAGTTTACCATCAAACACTGGCTCCTCTTGCACTTGGATATTTAAAGGTCTAGAGCCAAACCAAGCGAGTGGTATGGTTAGGACGGCAAACAGTGCAGCTGAAAATACAATTGGTTTCAGGACAAATTGTTTAATCGGAGATGTCATAATCAGTAGTTTCCTTCTATAGTTGCCGCATCAGCCATTTAACCTGAGCCACGTAAGACTTTGCCAAGTTTTGATCAAGTTGTAAAGTGTTTAGTCTTTCGCTAACTTCTTATTGGTGGTCAGCGGCAGAAATAGTTTTTTGTAGCTGCACCCTTTAATACTTTGGCTTTTCTTTAAGTTAATCCGTACTCATCCCATGTTTTATAAAAGTTTTATGAAACCCTTCACTAAGTTTATGAATTTTACATGAATAAGTAGTGAAGGTATATTTATAGGAATAAGTAGTTAAGGTATATTTGTAGGAATAAGTAGTGCAGGTATATCAACCCCTTCTAGATTGAAACTTGCAGTTCCTAGTGATCACCTGAGAACTTTACAATTGATCAGAAATTTACAATTCAAAGGTTATTTAGGTCAGAATACTCCCTGAAAAATCGAGGGTTTTGAAGGTGGATGTGGGTAAAACTAAAAAGGGTTATGGAGCTAAAACCCCTGTTCAGTAAGGGTTTGACTGTATGCCCCCAAAAGTTGTTGAGTTTTTTAATGACCTACCCCGGCTTAGTGTTGGGAATCTCTTAGGTGCGCGCCTCCTAGGCCGCGAGGGATTGCTCGCCATCACGGGTCGCACCTCAAGATACTTTGTGAAGTTTGTGTGATCCCCCCCCAGAAATTCCTATAGGTGCGCGCGACTCTAGGCTTTACCCATCAAGCATTACAGGATTTTTAACCAGGGGAATTGTATGGTTTCGGTTTTGAGGAGATACACTGACATTAGCGCTAGTTTTGGGTATTGATATTAAGGAATTGTCTATCGTCACCTACCCATTGCCCTATATATATATAGTTGCTTAATTTAGTTTTTCGAGTTAGTCAAGGTGCGCTTTCCGTGATGGCAAGGGATTGCTCGCCATCACGGGTCGCACCTCAGGGTGAGGGAAGCTCAATATCAATTTCTTAGGTGCGCGCCTCCAAGGCCGCGAGCAATCCCTCGCGGCCTAGGGTCGCACCTTTCGGCAAAGCCGACGCGGGGCGCGAACAGGCGCGCACCTCTAGTTGTAACCAACTCTACCTCTTTTGTTGTAGAAACCAATGTCTAGATTTTTCCGGCACATATCTCGAGTTGCCCGCATCCTATCAACTATCCTGCTGACAATCATGAGCCATTTGGGGCAGTTTCGACGGCGCAAGCCTGGGCATAGTAGGCTTCCTAAGTACCGGCGAACCAAATTTAGACTCCCTTGGCGAATCATTGGTCTTGGCTTAGGGTTAGTCTTTTTATCCCTGATGGAATTAACCTTGCCTTCTCACCATCCTGTTGATGCAGCCAATACCGCCAGAACCATGCAGCTACCTCTTTCTACCCAAGGATCACAACTACTTGATTCCTTAGGTCGCCCGATATTACTCAGAGG
>NZ_JAAHIG010000216.1:0-15601 GCF_010692305.1 Moorena sp. SIO4G3
TTATTATAGCGATTTTATATAAAAGTGTCGAGTACTAATCGAGATTTTTCTCACGGCGACTAAAGTCGCTACGAGCTTTCATCCCCGGTTTAAAAACACGGGGCTTTCAGCTTTGGGAGTCACGTAAATCTCGGTTACCATGAACAGGGATAGAGAGAATAGCTTGAACACCCTTCTTGCTATAAATGTGATGACTACTATTGATTCGTTTGAGAACCCATCCTCGCTTCTCAACAATTTTGCAGAGAGTCTTGCCAGATATAGACTTCATAGGGATAGCTCAACTAACTGCTTATCAGGCTCAAACTCTTCTCTTTCGCTCGCCACCTCAATCCAACCCTGGACAGCTTCTTCAAGCATTTCTATAAGGTGTTCGTAGCTTTCGCCCCATGTATGACATCCAGGTAGTGCTGGAACTGAGCCACACCACACCCCATCCTCTTGCCAAATAACTGCTTTAATCTTCATTGCTGATACTGTGATCCACTAGAACTGTCTACACTTTGAGTATAGAGTCATCTTTCGGAATCTTGGGTTGGAGCGGTTAACGCCAGTCAACTATCCTAAGGTTTGTCAGCAGTGAAAGTTGAAATAAGGCTGATACACCTCAACGAAAAGCTATAGCGATTTGCAACCTGCGCTAATTAAAATACCAAAAAATAGTCAGTTGCAGCAAATCTCAACATGTCAGACGATACAGATACCAAGTCAGACTCAGGGCAAACCCCCCTCGCAGCTTGGCGTGCCCAAGAACTCCAACGACTCCGCAATAGTTTAAGACGGGGACAACAACCAATGGCCGACTGGCAAGGGGGAACCTTAGCGGTTTCTGCTGTGCCTGGTGCTGGGAAATCTACTGGCATGGCAAAAGCTGCAGCAATTGCGATCGCAAATTACCAACTCCATAGCAGATATCAATTGCTGGTAGTCACCTTCACTCGCTCTGCCGCTGCCAGTATTCGAGCTAAAATCCGCGATGACCTAAAAACCCTTAAAGTTCCACAAAATAGCTTTGTAGTCTATACCTTACATGGTTTAGCCCTCTACATTGCTAACCGTCATCCAGAATTATCGGGACTTAATCTAGACAGTAGTACTCTAGTAACTCCAAATCAAAGTCATCGCTTAATCCGTGCCTGTGTAGAACAGTGGATTGCTAATTATCCACGCCGGTATCTTACCTTGCTCGAAGGTCGAAGCTTTGATGGAGAAGAAACAGAACGGTTGCGCCGACAATCCGTATTGCGAACGGAAGTCTTACCTAACCTGGCCTACACCGTTATCCATGAAGCCAAAAGTTCTGGGTTATTACCAGGAGATTTGTGGCACCTGAGTGAACAGACAACGGATGAATATGGGATATTAGCGATCGCAGCAGGACTGTATCAACAGTATCAAACCATAGTGCGATCGCGTGAATTTATCGACTACGACGACATGATTCTAGCCGCCCTGAGAGTGCTAGAAAACGATGCCATCCGTCAGCTCTGGCAAAATCAATTTTTTGCCGTCTTTGAAGACGAAGCCCAGGATTCCACACCGTTACAATACCGACTCTTGCAAACCCTAGCCACATTGCCAGCTACTTCCGAACCAAACCTTGAACCTTGGCCTATTGGCCACGCTAAGCGAACAACCTCCCAACCTTCAACCTCCCAACCTTCAACCTCCCAACCTTCAACCTCCCAACCTTCAACCTCCCAACCTTGGCCTATTGGCCACGCTACGCGAACAACCAAACAACCTTTAACAAATCTGATCCGAGTTGGAGACCCCAATCAAGCCATTAACTCTACCTTTACCCCAGCTGACCCGATTTACTTCAATTGGTTTTGCCAAGACTGTCAGGCCATAGCACGTTTAGCCACAATGGATCAAGCGGGTCGCAGTAGCCAGGTTATCATCGATGCTGCCAACTTTATCGTGAATTGGGTCAATAGCACTTATGGCAGCAAAAACTCTACCGAAACAGTACCACAGCCAGACTCTATCCCCCAAACCCAAGCATCTCCTGAGCTACCCTTTCGTCCTCAAACCATTCGTCGAGTAGATGCCAATGACCCTCAACCGGATGCCAACCCAAATCCAGAAGGGAAAGGCTTAGAACTTTACACTCCTAAGGACATCTACCACACAGTCGAGCTGATTGGAAAGCGAGTAGTAGAGCTATTTGCCAAAAACCAAAACCATAACGCTGCTGTGTTAGTACGGGAGAATCGACAAGGAACCTTTGTGGTGGAACAACTGGAGTATCTCAAACGCCAGCATGGGATTGAAGTGTATGATGTCCAAAAACGCGATCGCGAATCCCACGTTCCCAGTCAAATCCTAACACTGCTGCAATTTCTCGACCGTCCCCATTCTCCGGATTACCTAAAAGCTGCCCTAGATGTCTTGGTAAAACGTCAGTTAATTCCCACCCAAGACCTCAATGCTCTATCGACTTATCCCGAACAATTCCTCTATCCTGGTCCATTGGATCCACCCCATACAAAACCAGTTATCAAAGCTCGCCGCTACTGCTGTGATTTACTACGTGCTCGTCTAGAACTCCCCAATTATCACCTCATTTCCTTTCTGGCTCAGACCTTAAACTATGACCAATCCGAGCTCGCCACAGCAGATAAATTAGCCGAACGGATAGCAAAACAGACCTTTGGCAACAGTTCTATCAGTGACACTCTAACAGTACTTCAGGAAATCGTTAGCTCAGAACGTTTTGAACCTGTAGACCCAGACAATACAGACTCCCCTTATCTGCGTTCCCATCAACTGACTGTAATCACCATGCACAAAGCCAAAGGATTAGACTGGGACTATGTTTTCTTGCCCTTTCTCCATGAAGACACCCTTCCAGGTAATCCGTGGGTACCTACTGCTGCTCAGTTTTTGGGAGAATTTACCCTAGCAGAAGTAGCCAGGGCTCAAATTCGTGCCTACCTTCACGGGAAACCCTTACCCATGGCACCCGAGGCTTGGGAACAAGCGGCACAGCTTAAGACTGCTGAAGAATTCCGCTTACTCTATGTAGCCATGACCCGAGCTAAACGATTGCTGTGGATGGCCGCCGCTGATTTGGGACCATTTCGGTGGAATACCTTTAGTGGTAAAGGAGATAACTTGCAGCAGAAGAAACCTTGTCCAGTATTGCCAGCATTGAAAGCTCAGTTTCCCAATTCTTTAATAGTTAATGATTAATGGTTAATGGTTAATTGATTCCTAATCACTTTAAATTTTCAATTTCACCATACACCAAAATACATAAACTATTCTGAAGTCATTAAGCGGATTTTATCCCAAATCCGGTTTTCAAAACCCACGTATAATACCAAATCCGCTTCTCAAAACCCCTTTATAAAAATCAAGCAAATTTTTTTATGCCAGGAATCTAGAGCTATGGGAATAAGGGGGGTATGGGAACAGGATTTGGTATCAGTTGCCAACCGGTAGTTTGGAAAAGTTGCTGACTCAGTTTTTTGGAAATATAGCCAAAGTCCCCAAACAGTTTACCGGTCAAGTTTTGGACAAGTTGGGGAACGAGTTTTCGGTCATCAATATTGCCCGGTGTCAGGGTAATATTGAGCAATTATCCGCGTTCGCGTAGCGTGGCCAAAGGCCAATCGTTAACGACATTATGTAGCTTGAAGCCAAAGAACCAGTCTACGGATGTCCGCCCCCATGCCGCAAGTCCTAAAAAGGTAGGATGTTGAGAAATGCGTCGATTCTGACAAACTTTGAGCTTGGTCGAGTCGATAAAACTCACCCCGGTATTTGTGCCAAAGCAGTATCGTAGGTAAGCACATAGGGGTAGCAGGGTCTGTGGGAGTAACTTTACAAAACGCGAGTAGCGTGACCATTCCTAGAAAGTCATCGTTCCAGTAAGGTTGAACTAGTTTTTGGTAAAAGTCTTTAAAAGTACGGTAGCCGATTTGGTCAAAAGCAATCACAATCGTCATGGGTTCGCTATGCGTTCGCTCAAACATAGACCGGATGAGCGGTTGCGGGTTTTCATGCCCGCTTCTAGTAGTTGTGTATTCCACAGAGGTTCAAATGCGCACGCAGAAGTCTAAGCCCCATCGGGCAGGCTACGCGAACGACATGACAGAAAAGGTCTTCTAGACTAAGCATGGAGCAAGGGGAGGGTTGATGGTTGGCACTTTCAGGCTACCCGCTTCGCTCCTCCTTATCCAAAACTGACGTTAACTTATTTGTGATCGCTATAAGTTATTCTTAAATTCTATAATCTTATCAGATGCTCTACTAGAGCCGCCTGCTTTCCCAAACCAATTACCTAGCTTCTCTACATTCCTACGAATATCAGGACTATTCATTACCTTTTCCGCAATCTGTTGCAACTCCACAGGCTTGAAGTTGTTTTTCTTAAGCCATATACCTGCTCCTAATTTCTGTACTCGGCTTGCCAGGAAAAACTGGTCTGCGCCTCGGGGAAATACCAATAATGGAACTTGATTCATCAAACCTCCCAAAACTCCATTTAGACCTCCATGAGTAATGAAAAGCTTAGCGTACTTGAGAACTTCTAATTGTGGCACCCAATTTCGGACAATAAAGTTCGCCGGAATCTCTCCCAGCAACTGAATATCTAAAGATTTACCAACAGTCATGACCACACGATGATTACTGTGACCGAAGGCCTGCAAACACTTTTTGAAGAAGGAAACGTCTTGATTATAGAATGTTCCTAGAGAGATATAGATCACTGATTCTCCTTCAAGTTGGTCCAAAGGAAAATCCGATTCAGGTGGTAAATCTAAATAGCATGGCCCTGTAAAAATGTAACTCTCGTCATATAAATCTCGCTTGATTGGGAGGTATTCTGGCAGCAATATCACATTTAAATCACCTTGCAGTCTGAGCATCTTATTCAATTCAACGTTTCCTACCGAATACAGTTGCTTCAATTTTTTCCAAAGATTCCTATTGTTGAAAAACCATTGTAGCTTCTCCAGAGTTGAGCCTTCTGAAATCGGGTGTAATGCAGACAAAAATGGAAATAATCTAGGTGATAGAGTGAATGCTAGTAACTCTGACATTGGAAAACTAAAGCTAGGAGGTACAAAAGTAACAGTATGGGTCGATACTGTAGGAAGATGAAGTAACTGGCTCAGCAGACATCCCAAGAGGCAGGTAGACTCAAACATAAACAATTTGGGAGAGTCGCGTTTGACTTGTTCAGATAAGACAGGCAAAAGTTCTAAACTGGTTTCCATTCCATAAGCTTCCATTGTATAGAAACTTTTCGGATCTAATTGACTAGGGAGTGGTTGAAATTGGGCACCAGTACATTCAATCCGATGTTGAAACTCCTCAGTGCAGTAGTAATCTACTTTCTCTCCACGTCGAGTAAGTTCTTGAACTAATCCCAAGGTTGGGTCAATATGTCCGTAGTAGGGAACATTAAAGTAAACGATGTCTGACATTTTACACCTAAATGTAGTTAATCTAGAAATGTAATCGCTGGAGTTTAGACTAAGACAAGCAACGTTGAGGGTAATTATATCAACTCCAACTTGTGTTACTCCTATCTGAGTAAAATTTTATGTTGATTTAGATAAAAGTATACACAAAATAGGACACGACATGAAAGAGTGTAACAATTAAAAATTGTTGACACTCTCCCTTTTAGAAAAAGAGGGATTCTATAGAACTCGCACTCTAAGCATCCCCTTTTTTCACATCACACTTTCAATTATGCTTTGAAACCCTAGTCTTATCGTTAGTTTGAGCGATAGATTTGCCAAACTGGGATGCTCGGTTTTGATGAGCCACATCAAGATGATCAAGTCCTCGATCAATCATCTGTCAATAGAAACGGTCAAGCGATCGCTATCAGTAGCTTTTTGAGAAACGAACTATTCCGCTACCCAGTAAGAGTCACAAAGTTTTTTAAAAGCCTGCGATCGCGAGGGCGGCTAGGGAGTGATGTGGGGTATACTGAGTTACTATCAGGGGTAAATTATGAGAATTAACCAAAATTGTTCACCTCTGCCCTATATGAATTATAAACAACTTCAGGAATTCCGAGTCGAAGTTGTGGCACAGGATGATCTCCCTTGTCAAAAACCAATTCAGAATTTGACTCCAGGACAGGTAGCTCAGTGGATTGCAATACTTTTACCGGAGATTGCTACACCTACTGTTTCTCCCAAACCCCGTGGAAAGTCTCCAGGTTGGATCGAAGGGAACAAGCGTACTAAAATAAATCGTTACCCTGTGGTCAAAAAAGGTAAATTACGACCCAAAAAATTGTCGAAAAAAGCCTCTTAAGCTATATTTTATCAGGGTTTTTTATAGTTTCTCAGCTTCTGGTTATGGCTGGGGTAATTTTTCGGAGTTTAAACTACAGTTATAATGAGAGTACATAATATTGTAATGTTGGTACGGGTTTAGGCTAGCTAAGAGACTGTTTGTATTTCAATCTATTGCCTGTTCAATAGTTTACTGACTAACATTTTGTAACTCGCCAGTTAAATTTTAAGTTGATCCAAAAGTTCCAAGAAGTAACAACAGCAATGGCCACTAAATTAGCCATTAAATAATTGATGTTGAGAAGATTGGATATTAAGTTCAAAATCATGACATTAAAGACTAATCCCAGGAGACAAACAGCATTAAACTTAATTAGACGAAGCCAACGCTGATGCCAGCTATCTTGCCGAGAAGAAATATCCCCAAACGTCCAAATCTCATTCCATGTAAAGTTGTTGATAATGGAAATTTCAGCAGCAATAATTTTACTAACAGTTAATCCTAAATCTAATCTTGCAGGATCATGGAGAAGATAGAGTAGGCTCATATCTACACACACTCCTGATAAGCCAACTACTCCAAAACGCATGAAACGCTTAAAGGGAAATGATAAATCCTGTTTCAGGTCACTCAGCTTACTCAAAGAAAGACGAAGATAGAGGAGGTGGTGAAGATAGTCAAAATAGTTTTGCTTAGTGACCTTACTCTCTCCAGTTTGACGTTCTTGAAAGACATACCCTACTTCAGAAATTTGGTTAATTCTGCCACGAGCTAGGACTTCAATTAAGATCTTGTAGCCAATAGGGTTGACATAACATTCAGTAATTGCATTACGCTGAACTAAAAAATAGCCGCTCATCGGATCGCTTAACCGGCTAATCACACCCGGTAAAATCACTAGTCCTAAGATCTGTGCTCCCCGAGAGAGAATGCGCCTAACAATACTCCAATCACTCACACCACCTGCTTCAATATGGCGACTTGCCACAGCTAAATCCACACCATTTTCAATCGCTTCAAGCAATTTCAGTAGGGTTTCTGGGGGATGTTGTAAATCTCCATCAATCACTCCCAAAATATTCCCTGCTGCAATTTGCCAGCCACAAAGTACAGCAGTTGCCAGTCCCCGTTCCTGTTGACGACGAATCACACGCAAGTGTGGGTATTCCTTGACTAAAGACTGTGCGACTTCCCAAGTACGATCTGGGCTATCATCATCAACAACAATTAGCTCATAATTAGACTGGAGCACAGGAGTAAGCAAACTGCTGAGTACTTTAATCAGCTTCTCAATATTCTTGCTCTCATTGTATGTAGGAATAACTAACGAAAGAAAAGATGGTTCCGTCAGGGTGATGGAAGGAATTACATAGCTACCAATAGCTTTCTCAGTCTGAGGTAGAGGTTTTTCAATAGAAATAGACATAATTGATTCGCAATTGTTAGAGTAGTACATCCTTTGGTCAGTAAGCTGAGATGGCGTTCTAACTATAGGAAATTTCCTGACGTTTGTAAAAATACTTGCCACTTAAACTTGGCGAAGCCTGTGTTGCTAACCAAATAACAGTATCAGCTCCTTGTTCTGGAGAAAGAGGAGCCTGCTCTCCCCCCATATCCGTTCTGACCCAGCCTGGCCACATCGCATATACTGCAATTCCTTTTGGCTTCAATGCTTCTGCCAGCAGAATGGTTGCACCATTGAGAGCCAGTTTAGATAAAGAATAACTAGGCACATCCGTGGCTAAACCACTAAATTGACCACGTTCGCTAGAAACATTAATAATACGAGCTTCAGATGACTTTTCTAACAGTGGAAGTAAGGTTTGAGTCAGATGAATTGTACCGAACGTGTTGGTATTCATTCCAATCTGTAGCAAATCCCGAGAAACAGTCAGAATGCTAACATCTTGGTCGGGGAAGACACCTGCATTATTGATTAAAACATCAAGATGGGTAATCGTTTGGCTCAGGCTCTCTGTCATGGAATGAATGCTACTGTCATCCGTAAGATCCATCTGAAAAACTTGGATTTGAGATGCAGGAGAGTTTAACTGTGCTGCTGCCACTTTAGCTCTCTCAAGAGAACGAGCTGTCAAAATCACGTCAAATCCAGCTACAAGTAACTTTTGGCAGATAGCAAACCCTATACCTTTATTACCACCAGTGACAAGTGCATATTTTTTATCTTGCTGGTACTGCATAATTTAAATGAGAAAAGGATATTAAAACTCTTTATAAAAATAGTAAAGAACGAGTGTGTTCCACTTTCACAGCTTTACCTGATCAGGTTGGAAGTTTGGCTCAAGTCTGACAAAGTTAGGATGCACATATGCAAACTTAATCCAGAATAAATGATCTTGTTTGCGCAGTAGCGCTATCAGGTTGTGCAGACTTGGCTAACAGGAAGTTCTCTATGACCAAGTAGTCCATCTCAGTCCCCATAAAACATTCATAGGCATCTTTAGGAGTACACACAATTGGCTCACCACGTACATTAAATGATGTGTTCACAAGTACGGCACAGCCAGTCTTAGCCTCGAAATGACGAATCAAATTATAGTAACGAGGGTTAGTTTCTTGATGAACCGTTTGGATGCGTGCTGAGTAATCAACGTGGGTGATAGCTGGAATGTGAGAACGCTTGACGTTCAATTTATTGATGCCAAAGCGTTGCTGCTCCTCTGGTGTCATAGAAAGACAAAGCTCCTGTTTGACTGGTGCTACAATCAACATATAGGGACTAGGGCGATCAAGCTCAAAGTAGTCTGAAACTCGTTCTGCTAGGACTGAAGGAGCAAAGGGACGAAAAGATTCTCGGTACTTAATCTTGAGATTCATAACTGACTGCATCTTGGGGTTGCGGGGATCGCCAATAATAGAACGACTGCCCAAAGCACGCGGTCCGAACTCCATTCGCCCAGAAAACCAGCCAACAACATTGCCCTGTTCCAGAATTTCGGCTAGGTAAGGCATAAGCTCATCATCATCAAGTCGCTGATAACTAGCGTCAGATGCATGTAGATAGTCTAAAATCTCTGCATCGGTGAAACGTGGCCCAAGATAGCCTCCTCCCATGGGATCTTTCTGAGTGGAGATGCGTTCCATTTCATGGTACTGGTACCAGAGAGATAAAGCAGCTCCTACTGCTCCGCCTGCATCTCCAGAGGCAGGTTGAATCCATATATCTTTGAAGCCACTCTCTCGCAAAACACGTCCATTCGCAACACAGTTGAGAGCAACACCACCAGCTAAACAAAGATAATCTGCGCTCAGTTCCTTTCTGACAGTCTTTGCTAGACGCAGCACAATCTCTTCCACCACATGCTGAATAGATCTAGCTAAATCCATTTCCCTTTGGGTGATTTTTCCTTCTGGCTGGCGCGGTGGTTTTCCAAATAATTCATGGAATTTATGGTTGGTCATGGTTAGTCCAACAGTGTAGTTGAAATAATCCATATTCAACCGAAAAGTACCATCCTCTTTGAGATCTATTAAGTGTTCTAAAATTTGATCCACATACTTAGGCTCACCATAGGGGGCTAAACCCATCAATTTGTACTCACCCGAATTGACCTTAAACCCGATGTAGTAGGTAAATGCAGAATAGAGCAAGCCAAGAGAGTGGGGAAAATGAATTTCCCAGTGTGGTATGAGTTGGTTCCCATCTCCCAACCAAACGGATGTTGTAGCCCACTCCCCCACACCATCTAAGCACAACACAGCAGCACGATCAAAAGGACTGGGAAAAAAAGCAGATGCTGCATGAGATTGGTGATGTTCAGTAAAAAATAAGGGAGGTAACTCGGAGACCTTACACTCTGCAAGTTTCGCCAGTTCCTTCTTCAAGAGCGTTTTGAGGTAAAGTTTTTCTTTGAGCCAGACTGGCATGGCTTTGAGAAAAGAGTAAATCCCCCTGGGTGCATAGTTCAAATAGGTTTCCAGAAGTCGTTCAAACTTGACTAATGGTTTGTCGTAAAAAACTATCTGGTTTAGGTCTGTAAGACTGATTGCTGCCTCTTTAAGACAGTAGGTGATCGCCGCGCTCGGAAACTTAGCATCATGCTTTTTCCGAGAAAAACGTTCTTCCTGAGCCGCTGCGATAATGTTACCATCAGCGACTAAAGCAGCAGCGCTGTCATGATAATAAGCTGATATTCCTAAGATTAACATATCTGTTATCCTTCACGTTCATTGATGATAACCATACGAAATCCCAGTGATGGAGAAATAGCAAATCGACTCCGCACAGGCTTAACATTTTGGTCGATTAACTTCAGATTTAATCTTGATACAATTGTGGCTATAACAAGTTTCATCGTGAACATTGCTAGTGTTCCACCAATACAGATACGGTTACCCCCACCAAAAGGAAAATACTCGTAAGGTGCATATTTTCTTTTCAGAAAGCGCTCTGGTCGAAAACGTTTTGGCTCAGGGTACAGCTCTGGACGTTGATGGGTTAAATAACTACAAGGCAACAGTACTGTTCCAGGTTCCAACTGATGCCCCATCAGCAACATCGGAGATTTTAACAGTCGCAACTCAGTTACCATAATCGGTGGGTAAATCCGTAAGGCTTCTTGACAGATAGCACTCAAATAGGGCAACTGAGCAATCCCACTCAGCGACAGATCAGCACCAGAACTATCCAACTCGCTCAGCAGCTTTTGGCGAACCTCTGGAAGAAAGTGAATCCAGTACATCGCCCAAGCCAAAGCAATTGAAGTGTTTTCAACCCCTGCCGAGAGAATCGCAAAGACTTGATCCTTCAAGTCGTCATCTGTTAAAGCCTTACCTTCTGGATCGCGAGCCATCATCAACGCACTCAGGATATCTGTTCGAGAAGGGTCTGAGTTTTGTCGCCGTTGCTGGATTTCTTCATCTAGTAGCTGAAACAGTTGGCCTCTAAGACGGACAAAACGTCCCCATGGGCTCCAATCTCCCAAGTCTGCTTGCAAGGAGAGAAAGCTCAGAACAGTAGCCTTTAGGGGAGAAAAGAGTGAAGTTAGCCAAGCATTAAACACTTTCTTAAAATGTTCAAGACGCTGCCCCTGGTCGAGATCCAACGTAATTTGTAAGATAACTTCTAAAGAGATATCTAGCATGGCTGGACAGACAAGAAAGGGGTGTCCAACTCTCCACTGACTGCTCACCAGTCTAGCCACTTCAACAATTTTCTCACCCTGTGCCTGAAGAGGCTGTCCATGCATCGGAGGCATTAGCAGGCTACGCATCCTCTTGTGAACAGCACCATCTAGCAAAAATAGGGATTTTTCCCCAAAAAAAGGCCCTAGTGCGTCTCCAGACTGCCCAAAATTAAACAAGTCAGACCCAGCAGAAAATATCTGTTTGAGTGCAAGAGGCTCACTCACAAACACGACTGGAGAATCAGGAATGGCAGTCATTCCTGCATCATCACATCCAAGGGTAAATACACCTCCGTGGTTGTGAGCACAGTCCTCCAGAAATTCTGTCGGCCAGATAATCATGCGGGCTTTCTGCAACCAAAGGGGAATCTTAGGACCATCAAGACTTGCCATAGTACAGCTTCTTGTTTTTACAGATAGAGTTATTGACCTGATGCTGGCTAGTCATTAGCCAGCCCTACTTCTGCTTCAACCCAGCGATTCCTCTAGACAGGAACCAATTCTATTACGCTGCATGGAGTATTCATGTTGATAGTATTTGCCCAGCGAAAACCAGATCCCTGGAAGATTGCTGCATACTCTTCTTTTGTACGAGGCCCACCATATCCCATACATAACTCGAATAAGTCTAGCCACTTGATCCAGCTATACTCATTAGCTGGGGGAATGATAGAATCAACCACTAGCAACTTACCGTTGTCAGCGATCGCCTGACGAACATTCTTGAGGATAGTCAGACAGCTATCACTATCCCAGTCAGCCATAATATACGACATCACATACAGATCTCCACCCTCAGGCACCGATTTAAACATATCTCCGCCTATCGTTTGACATCTGTCTGCAATTCCTTGCTCTTCTAGAAATGTTGCTGCCTCATCCACTGTTCGGGGTAAATCGAAGACAATTCCTTGTAGGTGAGGATTAGCCTTGAGAATAGATGACAACACAGTGCCTTGACCTCCAGCTATATCTACAACCTTAGTAAAGCTTGAAAAATCATAGGACTCAATGAAAGGAGTGTGAAAATTTTTAGCAACGGCAACCATTGCTTCGTTGAAGAGCGTTTGAGATTCAGGATGTTGATCTAAGTACTCCCAATAGCTATCTACCTGATAGCGATAATGGACAACCGATTTTCCTTCCTTAAATTTACGGTACATCTGGCCGATAGAACTCCAATGCCAATCATCACCATGCATGATCGCTAAGTCTCGCAAGGAGTAGGGATTATCACTTTGCATGTATTGGCCAACTGGGGTGAGAGCAAATTTTCCCTGTTCTACTTCTGTGAAAACATTAACACTTGCCAGGGTTCGCAATAACCGATAAAGAGAGCGAGTATCTGTATCAGTCGCTTGTGCGAGGTCATCAACACTTTTTGTTTCATTTTTGAGTAAATCAGCAATACCTAATCGTGCTGCTACACTCATTGCCTGGGTTATCCAAAATCCACTCACTAACTCAACAAAAGCTATCATTGGAGGCTTTTGTTCTATATTGTTGCTAGTCATCAAACACTCCTGATTCAAACACGCCTAGAATCACAATACACCTAAATTGGAACAGAGTCAGCAATTCTCAGTATAAAATATCAACTAGTGTTGGGAGGGAGTTCTAACTCCAATCCCTGGAGCATGAAAGTAAGCAGATCTTCCCAGCTATCGAAATACATATTATATAGGGTTTATCGCAGTTATGAAGTACAGTATTCTTTGAGGTTGATTCTCTGTCTTGATGCAGCGCATCGCTATTCCCTATTTTCTATTCCCTGTTCCGGTGAGCCCCTGTTCCCTGTTCCCTAAAATCCCGAAATTTTGTACCTCATAGATATGATAATTGCTATAACGGGCCTAGAGTAAACAGGCTAGGCAATACCCACCTTAGTCATCCTAACACCACCAGATGGTGTAATAACATAACCCCGGCGACGTGGCTTGACAGTCTGATGACTCACTAATTGAAAACTATAGTGAGATAACATTGCTGCTAACACCAATTTCATCTCTAGATTGACCAATTCATAGCCTAGACAGTAGCGTTTTCCACCACCAAAAGGAATAAACTCGCAGGAATAATCATATCGTCGTTCAAGAAATCGCTTTGGCTTAAACTGCTTAGGCTCAGGATACAAATCTGGGCGATGGTGAACCAGATAAATGCAAGGGATTAAAACAGTTCCAGCAGCAAACTGATTCTGACCAATTTTCACTGAAGATGTGGCAAGGCGAGGACTTGCATACTCAAAAACAGGATGGATTCGCAATGTTTCATCACAAATCGCTCCAAGAAAAGGCAAGTTACATATCTCCATCGGATCGGCTCTTCTAGGAAGGCTCTTCAACTCTGATAATAGCTTTTCTTTGACATCAGGCAATTTATGAATCCAATAAAGTGCCCAAGCGATCGCTGACTCACAGGATTCAAAACCACCAATAACAAGGGTAAATAACTCATCCACTAACTCTTGGTCACTTATCTGTTTAGAGTTGGAGAGCATCAGGCTAAGGATATCTCTACTATCCAACTTTTTTTGTTGACGCCGTTGATCAATTTCACGCTGAAGTAGACTCTCAATTTCCTGTCTACATTGCTGTAACCGCTTCCAAGGACTCCAAACTCCTAAATTCACCCTCAATAAATCGAAGAAAATCAAGCTATCTCCTGGGAAAGTGATCAAGGTCAGCAGTTTGCTGAAAAGACAGTGCATCTCCTCATATAATTGATCATTTTGTTTACCAAAAACTATCTCCACTATGACATAAAGCAGAATCTTTCGGATCACACGACTGGCGACAAATATCTCACCCGTCTCAATTTCGCCAAAAACTTTAATGGTTCGTTGGTAAACCAGACTACCCAAAGCACGAATCTCTCCCCCACGCAGAGGAGGTGACAATAGTTTACGATCTCGCTTGTGTTGATCTCGGTCAATCAAAAGCATTGATCCATTGCCAAAAATTGCCTTCAGAAGGCTATTTTCCATGACAAATTCTCCGTAATCTAAGCTATGTACAGCCCGGATATCCTGAGGATTGCTGAAAAAAACATAGGGACAGGATTGAGAGCCCCCTAATGGCAACATAAAGGTTTCACCATAGCACCTTACTAAATCATCCAGATAAGCATAAGAGTTAGTGTAAAACCGAAAATTTTGCCACTGTAACGGTGCTTTTGAACTTGCTATTATAGTCGGTATACTACTCATACTCATTTGCTCAAAAGTTTAAAGTCAATCTGACCCAGATAATCGAAACAAGGTATTTTAAAGATAGTTGTCTGAACAGTATGAATATTAATTGAAAAAATTCCAATGTCAACCTCTTCCAACGGGACAACTGTCACCTGTTCGCTCAGAGCATAGGATATCTCATTAAAGCTAGACAACTGGCTAGAACCGTAAACCCTAAGTTCCCCATTTTCTTGACAAACTCCAGACTCAATGGTGTACCAGAAAAGATTTTCCAAGGTTTTTTTATAATCTGGATCACTAGCTTGATAAATTTCTCTAGCAATATTCTCAAGAAACTCTCTATAAACTGATGAATTGAACAGTAAGGGAAGATGTCCAAAAATGTCGTGCCACATATCTGGTAGAGGGGAATAATCTAAGTCTTCCCCAGAGCGTATAAAAGTAGCAACTGGAAAATATCTGTTGCCGATTAAATTAAAAAAATCATCGGAAGGTACCAATCCATCCACGGGGAAAATTCGCCACCCTGAATAGGAATAAAGCTGTTCTGATAGAAGTTCTAAGTTTGGCAGATTATAAATTAGTGGTTGAATTTTTTGAACGGCTTCAACAAATTCTTGACAAGCCCGACCTTCTAACATCTGGCATTGCCTGTCATATAAAAGCCTCCAAGTTTCTTGATCTGATCTAGAGGAGCTACTGCTACCTAATCGAACTAAACTACTACAATCATACATACAAGTACTGCTGTTCATAATTAGATCAAAATTACATCAAACAAAAAAACTCTGAACTATCACTAGCAATTATCATAGCTATGAGGTACACAATTTCGGGATTTTAGGGAACAAGGAATAGGTATGCGATCAATCAATACAGGGAATCAATGTCAAAGAATAATGTACCTCATAACTGCGATAAACGCTAGATTAACACTTGATAAAATCTGCCTATCACATAGCTATTCAAATAACCTAGATTTCAGAGAGCT
>NZ_JAAHIG010000217.1:0-15451 GCF_010692305.1 Moorena sp. SIO4G3
TGCGTTCCCACTGGTCCGAGACGCAAAGCATAGCGGCGCGTCATGATAGCACGGCTCCTGATTGACTCAACTCTCTACATTTATCGATTCTAAACTAGATTGATTCCTATTTGATGACACGCCCTAGGACTCTTACCTCGATAGCTACGCTTCCAATAGGCCACCAGATTAAAGTTGGATAACTGATGTTTTTTTTGTATAATTAATGTCTTGATAAAATCGCAACATACCTGGTTTAATTCCTAGATTTTTGAGAGCCATATAAACTTGATCGTCATCAGATAAGCATGTCCCCTTTTTCTGACGTAATGCAAAGTCTATCCCCCAGTTATTAAGCCACTTGGCTAGCTTAACGCTCTGAAATTCACGGTCTCCTAACAAGACAACTGGATCAGGACGCAGTAAGCGTAATACTGGTGCAATTACTTTTTTTTGTTTGCCAAAACTGCTATTTCCTTTTTTCCCAATAAGTTCCCAATATACGGGGATAGCATGGTTCCCCCAAACCAGACTTAACATGATTAAATTTCTCTCTTTCCATTGAGTCCATAATAATGCTAATAACAGATATCCCTGATGCACAAGCTTCAGCTTCTTGGCTCGTCTTCTTTGAAAACGATTCATTGATTTTTCTCGAAACTCTTGTTTAATCAATTGTTTAATGATGGGGAACCATAACAGTTTTACACGCTTTCTGGGGCAGTTTTAAAAACCTCTGTAGATTCCGGACTCGACTTTCATATTTTATCGGTTGTGGAAACAGTTATGTCTTACGCGACAAACTCACATTTCGACAACTTTGCAATAGCATGATCAGCAATTGCAGAGTTAGACATTGACTTTCATTTAGGTGAATTTTGAAGACTTTTTGGTAAAATTCAGGAAACATTTCTATTTTAGGGTTGTCCACCAGACAACTCTATTCTTTTTTGGGCTCGTTTGCTCAAATCCTTATCCACTCTAAGTTTCAACCTCCTTGTCACCCCTTGAGGTAATAGCGATGCAGCAAGGGAACAGGGGGTTTCCCCCACTCGCTATTGCATCAAGACAAGGCTCCACTATCTTGCGGTAACTTCGTTCCCAGTCTCTTGGCATGTTCTATGCGCTTCGCGCAGGCTATGCGCTTCGCGCAGGCAACGCCAACGCCAACGCCAACGCCAACGCCAACACGTTGCCTACTTATTTTGAGGTGTGTCCTACCTAGTTTATTAATAGCTTTCTTACGGTTAGCAGAGCCTTTATTTTTCCGATAAACCCGGCGTTGATAAAACTTTAGACGTTTTTCACCTTTTCTATAAAATCTGAGATTAGGTTCAGTTTTTCCGTCTGAGTCGGTGTAGAAATCTTTTAACCCAACATCTAAGCCTCAGCCCGACGGACTATCCTGACCCTCTTGATTTGTTTATTGTCAAAACGCCACAAATCCCATTTGCCCTCCCATTTGCCCTTGAGTTTGAGCTTCCCAATCCCTTTTTTATCACTGAACATAATTGACTTTTTATCTGGTGATAATTTCCACCCAGACTGTTTATACTCAACCGTTCGCGCAGCGTCGGCAAAGCCGTTACGACAGTGCTTTTTAAATCGGGGATAACCCTTCTTCCCGGGGACTTTATTCTTACAGTTATCAAAGAAGCGAGCGATTGATGACCGGAGATGAAACCTGATCAGAGGGTCGCCTTTATAGGCGATAGGCTATGCAGATGCATGGTTAAAACTCATGAAATAAGGCCGGAGATGAAACCTTAGAATAAAGAAGCCTTATTTCATATAACTTAAACTTATGATTCACAGACTGTCGCCTATAAAGGCTTCTTTATTCTTACGGTAACTTCGTTCCCACTCTTCTTAGGGTAACTTCTAACCATGCCCTTTCGGAACTAGCCTGACGAGCAGTAGAGTTCATTAAACTAAGCCAGTGAGTCACCTCACTGACTCGTCTCCAGAACCGTACGTGACACTTTCGTATCATACGGCTCCTCATTACAGTACAGTCCTTGTCAGTGGCTCCTCTAGAATGGACTTTCATCTAATTCTGAAATTAGTTTCTTTCCATGTTTAATATCGTGGCAGTGGAGGTGTAATAATTCTAGATTACTATCTTTATCACTTCCTCCTATTGCGCGTGGTGTTATGTGGTGAGCTTCCATTAAATCTTCATTCCTGAAGGTAAGACCACAATGATTACATTTTCCTTTTTGCCGCTCTAAGAGTTTTCCTTTTTGAGTGGTCATTTCAGGATGGTTTTTCATTTTGGCACTCCAGTATATTAGGTCTCCATCGTAGGTACTTTTGGTGTTTTTGACCTTTTTATGCCTTACAATAGGTGTCTTGGCATGTTTGGGTAGATAATTTTCTTTCCCGGTCATGAACATCCAGTTGTCTTTTTCTATGGTTCCCCAATATTTCTTGTTTACCCAGGTTTTTGATTTGTTTGGGTGTCTTCTGTATCCCCATCTTCGTAATTTGTTCCAGAGTAGGTATCCTAGTTTGGAGAAGGTCTTTTTACTACATCCTGTTTTGTTGTAATTACACCATCCTCTTATAATAGGCTTTAGGTGGCTGATTAAAGCCTCCTGGGGGGCAGCTCTGTGTCGGTCTATGACGTCTGAGAGCTGCCTGTAATGTTTCTGGATTGCTTCCTTAGATGGTTTGATGATGGTTTTAAAACCTTGTTTTGACTGATTTTTCCCCACTTGGTATTGTCGGATGTTGAATCCAAGGAAGTTGAACCCCTTGGAAGTGTGGGTAATTTTAGTCTTGTTTGGTTTTAATTCCAAACCCATGTCTTTCAACCATTTGCTGATGATTCTTTGACATTCTTCTACCACAGTTTGGTCTTTATGCATGATGACAAAGTCGTCTGCATAACGAATTAGATTCAACGCTTTTATATTCTCTTTTTTCCTTCCTTTCAATGTTTCAGCGTATTCTTTAATTCGTTCTTCCATTCCGTGAAGGGCTATATTCGCGCTTTAGTGGGGATATGACTCCACCTTGCGGGGTACCCTTTTCCGTAGGGGAGAATGTTTCGTTATCCATCACTCCAGCTTTAAGCCAGGATTTTATTAATCTTCTTAGGGATGGATAAGTATTTAATTTTGTTAAAAGAGCATCATGGTTAATTTTATCGAAACATTTGGCAATATCGGCATCAAGAACCCACTTGGGTTTTTGATTTATGCTTGTGAATATTGCTTCAATGGCATCGTGACATGAGCGTCCTGGTCTGAACCCGTATGAATTAGGTTCAAATTTTGCCTCCCATTCAGGTTAAGCGTGCCTGTTTGGCGAGTGCCTGTAATGCACGGTCGTACATAGTTGGGATACCCAAAGGGCGTTTTTCCGTTCCTTGGGATTTGGGAATCCAAACCCTTCTGGTAGGTTGTGCCTTTTTTGGGATTTTCAGGTTGACTACTAAGGCAAGGCGTTGCTTATTATTTAAAGCTTTAACCCCGTCTATTCCGGCAGTCTTTTTACCTTTATTTTCCTGGGTTACTCGTCTGACCGCTACCATTTTGGCAGACCAGGATTTCATCAGAGTCTTTTGCAGCTTTCTTACCACACGAACGTTGCCACGTTTAGAGGCTTGATATATTCGTTGTCTTGATGCAATAGCGAGTGGGGGAAACCCCCAAGACCGCGCTGCATCGCTTTTGTAACTTAAAGACTGTCATTTCTAGCTTTCGCCAGTTGACTTTCTTCCATTCCGACTGTGGAGCGAACCCCCGAGTTTTAGACATTTTCATTACTACTTACAACTATATCTATTCCTGTAACGTGAGTCCGTCAGCGTATCCTAGTTGTTACTCTAGGCATTGGCTTCTGACTCTATCTCACTCTCATATGACATGCGGCTAACTACCTACTCAGCAACCGACCTTACTGAGAGTACATATGAGGTTATCCCGTTCCTGACAACCATTTTCTAGACTTTTAGGGTGGTACTGTTCACCGGGAATAAATGTTGGGAAATCGTTATGAAATGAGCTAACTCCATAACCCTTATTCCTTTGTCTATTTATCTGTAGCGTGTCAATCCTTTTTTCGCTACACTTGCCTTACGATGATTCAGACGTACCTTCCTCTCGTACCCATGAGTCTTTTGCCTGTTACTAACACCGGTCAGGTTAAGGGTGCTTCACTATTCGACCCTTGCATTAATTTATAGTTTTGTTAGTTCTATAAACCAGGGTAGGGCTGTCACTCTGATTTCGCGAGGGATGGATTCTCACCATCATGGTTATCAAGTTATCAAGGTTTTATCACCTTGTGACTAATCCCCCACATCTTTTTCAGATGTGGTTTCTAGTCAACGGGTCGCACAACTCATTAGCAAACGGAAACTCTTTAGCTATAATTTTGCTGTATTTACTCAGGTCGTACTTGTTTACCCCTTTGTTGTCCATCCAATAACGGATGCAGCTATTACGGATAAACTTTACTGTTCTGATCGCTTCATCTATGGCTAAATACTGGTCTCGTTTGCCGTAGGATTTGAACTCTAGAATAATCATTTGTATCGACCTTACGCTTCTATTTTATTCTATAACACGAGCGCGAAAATTTTCGGAATGAAATTAAAAAAAAAGCCGTCCATTGTTCGCAAAGCGTGGCCTACGGCCAAGTTACCGTAAGATAGGGTCGCCTTTATGGTCGGCAGGCCGTGAAAAGGGTTAAGGCTATTGTTATAAGGCGACCCTATCTTACGGTTTCGTCTCCTAGAAGGACGGGGCTTTAAACCCATTATTTTCGGTAAAAGATTTTCGAACCATTGATGGAAGACGACATCAGTTGTGGGTAGTATTACTTATAGTCATCATGAGAACAATGAATGGATACTTGGTTTAGCATGCTTTGGGGGATTTCGCACAACGGCATCGACAAGCCAAAACCTAGATCTTGAAGATCCCAAAAGGGTGCGTATCATCTTACTCGACCATTTGCCTTTGGGCTTATCTGTCAGCGATTTCAGCCAGGAGGGAAGATCACTCACTAAACCTCTTGCAAAAATATTTTGAGTTAGAATAGAAATTTTTGGGAAAATTAGGTCTATTGTGTACTAGGCTTATATACAAAGAGAGTACAAAGCAAATTGGTTAGTCTTAAGCGTAGACTAAATCAAAAATCACTAAGCTTTCTATCATACCACGAAAGACTTTTGCAATAGGTATACTATTGTGTCGAACAACCCTGGTGGTCTGGTGTTACTTCAAGTCTCTTGGCTGATCCGGATATCAATAGACTTTGCGGCAGTTGTCGGGAACAGCGAATCTGCGGATCACCGGAACAGTGGACAAGAATTGAGGCAAACACTATCAAAAAAATACTTTTGCAAGAGGTCTAATACAGTACAGGAATTTTGCCAATTTGAACACCTATTGCCCAAAATGAGAATTGCTGGGTAGACCAAAGACTGGTTGCGGAAGAAGTTGAAAGCTGATAGTTTATACCTTAAGGGGTTAGCTTGTGGTCAGTAAGCAGTGAGGAAATTGGCTGATGGGTGATAGCTGATAGTAGAATAAAAGCTCAGTTGATGTCTGTTGGAATTATAAATACAAGGCAGCTCTGTCAAAATCGAAGATTGACCAATAAACCAGATTTCGCCCCATGTCTACTCCTTGGGACGTTTGTATCCCTGCTCATAGGCAAAGCGCACCAATTGGCTACGATTATGTAGTTTCAACTTATGGAGTATGCTACTGAGGTGAGTCTGAACAGTACGAGGGCTGATAAATAGCCGATCGCTTATTTCTTTGTTGGTTAACCCCTGAATAACTTGCCAAAATACTCGTTCTTCTGCTGGTGTCAAGGGTAGAGGTTGAGGTTTTGCCCCTACCGGAGCAAAAGTCTTAGAATTATCAACAGCTGTTGGTGTTGATAATGGGTTAGCTAGATGGCCAGGAGCTATAGCAGTAGCTTGCTGCATCAACCGAACAATTTCAGCATGGATACGGTGCGAGCGCTCTAGCAGTGCTTCGATTTTTGCCTCTAGTTCTCTAGGCGCAACTGGTTTAGTTAAATAATCATCTGCTCCCATAGAATGACCATTAATACGGTCTTCTAATTCTGCTTTGCTAGACAAAAAAATAAATGGCATCAGCCTACCATTGGGAATGTTTCTCAGACGACGGCAAAACTCTAGACCATCCATTTCCGGCATAAGTACATCAGAAACTACCAAATCAGGTGGATTTTTGAGACAAGCTTCCAAGGCTTCAGTTCCCGAACACACTTGTTCTACCTGGTATCCCCGATGTTCCAGGTAGCGCTTCAAAAGAGTTAGCAGGGTTTTATCATCGTCAACAACTAAAATCTTTTTCATATTCTTTCTGGAGCCACCTTTTCTAAAAACACTCCTGCCAACTGGTCATGAATTGATGCTGCTGCCATCTGGCTGGAAGTCTATAAAAGGCCCACTGAGACAAACAATACACCATATCTTTTGAACGGAATTCGGTTGACCATAGGCAGCATCTATGCTAATAACACTGTAAGTTTCGGTGTTGAAGCCCTAACTATTGACACATCACCCAAGCAATTTTTTAGGAGCGATGGCGCTGCACAAAGCAGCCTTGGCTGACTGTTGTAAAACAGTTGAACACCTTCCTATTACAGGAGAACTTAAGCTATAGAACCCCTATTTCAGCATAAAGGCTGATTTCAAACAGTTGAGCCATGGTGTAATAACTTCATCAAAGCTTTGAACTTGAACTACGTTCACTCATGCTAATACCCAGAAATGGGAATTTTCGGGAAGAAAGATCAACAACTACCTGCTCTTTCTGTGACTCTTGCCCTGTCAAGTAGTAATCATCTTAATGAGAAGATTAACTAGGGTAGATTTTTTGCCATCCCCCTATGGATAGACTTTACCTCAACTACCATCTACCTGGGGTTGATCAGCAAAAAAGCTTAATGTCTCAAGCCCAGTGCAGGAGATCTGGTAGTTTTCTGACAATAGGTCTATTGCCAACTTCCATCTGACATTCATTGAAACTACTTTATGTACGATAAAATCTCCCCTTGCCAGACTGGTTCTGCCATTACCTACAAGGATGGTCAACCCATTGTTCCTGACAACCCAATTATTCCGTTTATTCGCGGAGATGGTACTGGTGTCGATATCTGGCCAGCGGCCCAGAAGGTAATTGATTCAGCAGTCCAATACGCCTATGGTGCCGATCGAAGCATCAGCTGGTTTAAAATCTACGCGGGTGACGAAGCTTGCGAAAAGTATGGTACTTATCAGTATTTACCCCAAGACACCCTCAATGCCATCAAAGAATACGGCATTGCTATCAAAGGACCCTTGACAACTCCCGTGGGTGGTGGTATACGCTCTCTAAATGTAGCCCTGCGGCAAATTAATGACCTCTATGCCTGTGTGCGTCCCTGTAAATACTACCCAGGAACCCCCTCTCCCCACAAAACTCCAGAGAAACTGGATGTGATTGTCTATCGGGAGAATACAGAAGATATCTACTTGGGTATTGAATGGCCCAAAGGAAGCGAAGTTGCTGAAAAATTGATTACTTTACTCAATCAGGATCTAATCCCAGCCACTCCAGAACATGGCAAAAAACAGATTCCCTTAGATGCTGGTATTGGGATTAAACCCATCAGTAAAACTGGCTCCCAGCGTTTAGTACGCCGCGCCATCCAACATGCCCTCAGGCTACCTAAGTCTAAGCAGATGGTGACTTTGGTACATAAGGGGAATATTATGAAGTACACCGAAGGCGCGTTCCGGGACTGGGGTTATGAACTAGCAACCACAGAGTTTCGAGCAGAATGTATAACTGAACGTGAATCTTGGATTCTCAGCAACAAAGAGCAAAATGCTGACATTACCCTGGAAGATAATGCTCGGGCGATTGAACCGGGTTATGATGCCTTGACCCCAGAAAAACAGGCGAAAGTGATCCAGGAAGTAGAAAATGTCCTTAATTCCATATGGGACACCCATGGGCAAGGTCAATGGCAAGATAAGGTGATGGTCAATGACCGGATTGCGGACAGCATTTTCCAACAAATTCAGACTCGACCAGCGGAATACTCTATTCTGGCCACGATGAATCTCAATGGTGATTACCTATCCGATGCTGCTGCTGCTATGGTTGGTGGATTAGGTATGGGTCCAGGAGCGAATATTGGTGACACGTGTGCGATTTTTGAAGCCACCCATGGCACAGCTCCCAAACACGCGGGTCTAGACCGGGTAAATCCAGGCTCTGTGATTTTATCAGCAGTGATGATGCTAGAGTATATGGGTTGGCAAGAAGCTGCTGATTTGATTAAGAAGGGAATATCAGATGCGATCGCTAACCGGGAAGTTACTTATGACCTAGCCCGGATGATGACTCCACCCGTAGAACCTCCCCTGAAGTGTTCTGAGTTTGCTGAGGCAATCATTAAATATTTTAGTTGACACTTGAGTGTCTTAAGTTGGTAACCCGATCAACAGAGGTTTTGAGCAAACTTGTTACGACAGGCCATGCCAGAAACTGGGTCGATTAACCGAACGTGCAAGTCTACATTTAAGGGCAATCCTTGGGAAAATTTGCCCTAAGCCCTTGGTTGCTGTCAAGCTTTCAGGTTAGGACGAGTCGATTAACCAAAATCTACTAAGGGATAATCTCCCCGTATGGGAGACCGGGGAATTTCAAGGATTGGAAATGATAATTTGACGTCGCCTAAGCTGACTTGGTTCAAGCTTAGACTTTAAGCGAGGCTGATTGAAAAACTGATTTTGACTAGTAGACTGGGTAGAAAATTGCCCCAATTTACTAGTTCCTTGTGGTGCTACTGGTGTAAGCGGTGCTGCCGTTGGTACACCGGTAGTTTGCCGGAATCTACTAGAGTAGGTGTTGGAATTGATAGAAACTGTAGGTGTTGTCGAAAAAGTTCTATCGTTCCTTGTTCGAGGTAGATTGACTCCAGGATAATTAATTTGTACGGGATTTGGAGCTGTTGTGGGTGTGGTCGAGAAAGTCCTGTTGCCGGTTACACCTGGTGTTGTTACCCCAGGATAGGTAATTTGTCCTGGATAGGGGGGAGTCGGTAATGCTTGATTCCCAGTTGGCCTCAACGGTATTCCCCCCCTAGCTTTAATGTCCTGAGTTCTTGAGTTCTGTTGTTCGAGAACTCCCCTGTTTGGATAGGAGATATTTGAAGGCAAGATGTTAGCAGGTAGTTGAGGTTTGCTATTAGTGGTAGCAGACTTAGCAGCATTAAGCCTATTCAAAGCTTCCTGTAAAGGGCTGACTGGTAACTCTGCTGGATTAGTGTAGAGGGAATTGAGGGAACCCAACCCCAAGACAGAATTAGTCTGGTTCAGTGTGCTTGAGGATAAAGATCTCTGATTAACAGAGTTAAGATTGGTCAGTAAGCCACTCCCAGGAACGGGAGGGACATTAAAGTTTGTAGATGTAACAAACGGATGTCTGGCTTTTGAGGACTGCTGAGGTTGGACGTTTGGGGTTAGTAAAGGTGATTTTGCTTGGGAGTTAGCTTTTGTCTGCTGAATAACTTGAGTAAATAACCCTTCTGAATTTTTGGTTTTAGACTTTTTGCCTTTCTTGGTTTGCTGTGGTGGTACTGATATAGCACTTAGGGTTTCGAGCTCTGCTAATAGCAAGGCAGAATTATCAATATCAGCCAACCTTGCCGCTAGTTCATCATCTTCAGAAGACAGGGTTGGTTCAACGCTGGGAGTATCAATTTCAGCCACTTGATTGATCCCAATTGCCCTTAACAATTCTGGACGGTTCCAGTATTCCCGGAGAAACCACAACATTAGGGATAACAAGACAGCTGCTCCCCAAAATGCTGGTCGTCCCAAAGGTTGTAGTTGAGCTTTCCAATAGCGGAGGTAAGCAGGAGGTTGATTACGAAAAGACATGGCACCTTTCAACGATGTTAGACATTTCAGCTTCGCTGTAACTTGATGCTAGCCTCTAATCAACGGATTTAGGTTTACAATTAGCAACAATAACTACTTATCTATCGGGCTTATCTATCGGGCAGCCCTATATAACAACAATCCTCCCGCACCTAGTCCAAATAAATTAGGCAACCAGGCTGCCATCAAAGGAGAGAAAATATTAACTAGACCTAGGGCATTCGTTATAAACCCTAATAAGTAGTAAGAAAAAATCACTAAAACACTAATGCCGAAACTGGTGGCTTTACCTGTACGTTGAGGACGAGTTCCCAAGGAGGCTCCCACTAAACCAAAAACTAGACAAACAAAGGGAAAAGATATTTTTTGTTGAATTCTGATCCTAAGTTTACGGATTTTTTTAGCATTACCACTATGGCGTAATACCTCCAAACGCTCTAGAGACTGAGCAATGTTCATTTCACCATAGTCACGATTTTTTTTTGCCAAATCCAAAGGTGTTCTAGGAAGTTGTAGCTTTTGTTTTTGAAATCTGAGGATATTGCGGTAAGAAGCATCGGGAGATATAATATAAATGGTCCCATCTAAAAAATCCCATAGATTTTCAGTGGGGTTCCAAACGGCAGACTCAGAGGTAACAATTTGTTCCAGACCGGTCTGAGAAAAGTCTAAAATTGTCAAGCCTCTCATCTGCTTACCATCAAATTGCTCGGCGTAGAACCAACGCTTGATTTTGTTTACTTTTTTGCCATTGGGTAGCTTTACTTTTTGATATTCGGGATAAAAGATGTTCCTTTCCTGAAAGGATGGTCTTTCTTTTTTGAGCGCTTTGTCTAAGGTGATTTTGGACTGGTAGTTAGCCGCAGGAACCACTAATTCATTAAATACAAATGTCAGACTTGTAACGAGCAAACTCACCACTACAGCAGGTATTACGAGTCGGTAGATGCTTACCCCAAAGCTACGCATGGCAATCAACTCACTATCGCTGCTGAGGCGAGAGTATGCCATCAGAGCAGCTAGGAGCATCGACATTGGTAAAGCATAGGAAATAAACTGGGGTATCTGCAACAGTAGCACTTGAAGTGCAATTCCCAGTGGTAATCCTGCTTCAGTAACTTTGCGAACCAACTCAAATAGGGTTCCAATAGCTACACCCAGTGATGAAAAAGCACCTATACCAAACAGCAGTGGTGGGATTAGCTCAAATACGATGTACCGATCCATCACTGATAAGCCAGGCATTAGTGCAATGATGGACTTGGATTTACCAAATTTCATGATTTGCTAATCACTAAATTAATTTTTAACTAATGGTGGGTTCAGGGGCTATAAGTGCCGCGCTGTACCTGAAAGGTCAGCGTCGGGATACATGGACACCCCGCGTCGATTGAGGGGTTTCTCCTTTGGAGAAGCTACGGGAACGATGCCCCGAAAATCGACATACTATCTATCGGTTCTAACAGAAGATGTAAATCTGTTAGAATGCAGGGATGTTGAACTTGACCTACAGCTACCGAATCTATCCAGGACTTGACCAGGAAGCTAAAATGCTTGGCTGGTTAGAGCAATGCCGTCGCGTATATAACTATGCTTTGGCAGAGCGTAAAGACTGGATCAATTCCCGTAAATGTTTGGTCAATGCTTGCAGCATCAGACAGGAATACATCATCCCTGCTGACACGCCATATCCTGACTACTACAAACAGCAGAAGGCGCTGACCAAAGCTAAAGAGTTGATTCGACAACTGAAGGCAGTTCACTCTCAAGTTTTGCAAGATGCCTTGAAGCGACTGGATCAGTCGTTCAAGTTCATGCAACACAGAGGGTTTGGATTTCCTCGATTCAAAAAGTCGGGCCAGTATCGTTCGTTTGTGTTTCCGCAGTTCAAGTCGAATCCTGTCAAAGGATTTGAGATCAAACTGCCGAAAATTGGAACCGTGCCGATCAACTTGCATCGACCTATTCCTGAAGGATTTGAGGTCAAGCAAGTTCGGGTCGTGTTCAAATCGTCGGGCTGGTACGCTCAACTGATTCTGCAAGCGGATGTTTCTGTTCCTGAACCAATGCCTGATGGTGATCCGATCGGAATTGATTTGGGACTCGAAAAGTTCTTGGCTGTATCGACAGGTGAACTGGTAGAACGCCCTCGCTTTTTCGTGGATTTGCAAAGCAAGCTTCGATGGCTGCAACGCAAATTGAGAAACAAGAAAAAGAATTCTGCTAACTACCGGAAGATTCAAGCCAAGATTCGTGCATTGCATGAACACATCCACAACGTTCGCCGAGAGTTTCACTTCCTGACGGCTCACAAACTTTGCGACATGGCTGGAATGATTTTTGCTGAGGACTTGAATCTCTTGATCACCAGTCGCGGCATGTTGGCAAAGCATTGTTTGGATGCGGCATGGGGTAGCTTCCTGGAAATTCTTAAGTGGGTTTGCTGGAAGCGAGGTGTTTTCTTTGCCAAGGTTGACCCTAATCGCACCAGCCAGATCTGCCCTCAATGTGGATCGCATACTGGTAAAAAGGAACTGAGTGAACGAGTGCATCATTGCCCTGAATGTGGATATATAACTGACCGAGATGTCGCTGCCGCTCAGGTGGTGGCACAACGAGGTCTTGTAGCCGTTGGACAGACGGTGATACTGCCTGTGGAGGATGGTTGCCATAGAACCCCGATCAAGCAGGAAACCTCAAGAGCGATCTTGGGAAGCCCGCGCTCTACCCGCTTCGGGTGAGCGTCGGGAGGATGTCACTAGCTTCTTTTATCGTTGAAACCCTGTCCCTAAGTAATACTTACGTACTAAAGGATTATCATAAAGTTCTTCAGCACTCCCGGCAGCCAGGATTTGTCCTTCTCGCATAATGTAGGCGCGGTCAGTAATCGCTAGGGTTTCTCTTACATTGTGGTCAGTCACCAGAATTCCCATTTGGCGATCGCGTAATCGAGCCATAATTTTTTGAATCTCTGAGACAGCAATGGGATCGACACCAGCAAATGGCTCATCCAAGAATAAGAACTTCGGTCCAAGTGAACCAACAGCTAACGCTCTTGCCAGTTCTGTTCGACGTCTCTCTCCTCCAGAGACTTGATTACCTAAGGTATTGGCGACTTTTTCCAAACGAAACTCTTGGAGTAAGTAATGCATTCTTAATCGCCACTCACCACGAGGCACACCAGTTTGTTCTAAGACTAATTGAATATTGTCCCGAACACTAAGGTGGCGGAAAATACTCGCTTCCTGAGCCAGGTAACCAATACCTAGCTGGGCTCGCCGATTGATCGGCATGGCAGTGATATCTTGATCATCTAGCCAAACTGTACCCAGATTAGGTTTTTCTAGACCAGTGGCAATGTAAAAGGTTGTAGTTTTACCAGCACCATTAGGACCAAGCAACCCTACAACTTCCCCTTGGGCAACGG
Organism: Moorena sp. SIO4G3; assembly: GCF_010692305.1. NCBI lineage: Bacteria > Bacillati > Cyanobacteriota > Cyanophyceae > Coleofasciculales > Coleofasciculaceae > Moorena > Moorena sp. SIO4G3. Next base: position 13,332 of record NZ_JAAHIG010000217.1, read on the forward strand.
AAAGATTAACGCGACTTACAACACTGCGCCTGCCATAGGACTTATGGATATTATCTAATAATATTTTCACAGATAGCACCTTTAATCAGTCATTAGTCAATAGTCCATAATCCTTATATCCTTAGGAATTGACCAATGACCAGGAAATGACCAGAAGTGGTTGCAGGCTATTCTATCAATTAAGAGCTAGTTTTTAAGCCATAATGGCTGATGGTAGGGGTTGATTTAGCTAGGGAAGCCCTGGAGCAGGTGATGTGGTGCTGTCTGAGTCTGTAACGATGTAAATTGATTCTACCTGTTGGTTCTGTTGAGGCAGGGCTACAAAGCGTCCTTCATCAATCAAATAGGTAATGGTTTCACCCTGAATACTATTGCCCTCCTGCAACACAAAAACATTGCCATTGAGAACCAGACGGCGCTCACGGCTAAAGTATTGGGCTTGGGCTGCAGTTGCTTGTATTTGGCGAGCGGGATAGTTAATTTGGACATTGCCACGGGCTGTGACTACGCCAGTTTTGGAGTTAGCTTCCTGGACATCAGAGCGAACCGTCAAGGCACTTCCATCAGCAGCTGATGGTTTATTTTGGGCTTGTGCTTGGGGGATGTTAAGGAAAGTTGGTAATGCGATCGCACCTACCAAGGTAACTGGCAAGAATAATCTTAGACCTAGATTATGCCTTAATCGGTTAGTATATTTAAGGTCGGACTTCATGCTGTTGTGTGTGATGACTGATATCGAATACCAATAAGCTGTTCTGCCTACTAGTTTAAGCAAATCCAGCCATAGCTTGGGAATGAAAATGGGCTTTTTGCTCTAAGGCAAGTGTTTTAGTTTTGACGACTAGGCACCAACAAAGTTTCTCATCCCTTCAAAGCATGTCCTAAGAACTAATGGTTAACAAGTTAATGGTTAACCATCAATTCCCTTAAGTTTTGGAAAACCCCTAACCCCTTCGGCACCAACTACAACATCATTGCTGTCAGCCGCCTCTAACTGTCTAACAAAATCAGCAACTTGCTCTGAGCCGACGTTTTGCAATGCCTCTAGGAGATTAACACTTTGAGATAGTAGCTCAGTGACATCAATTCCCCCATAGTCTGGTTGATAGTTACTGAGACGTCCGATCCCTTCACCGAGTAAAACCACTGCACCACGCCAGTTTAGATTACCTAGGTGGTAGCAGCCAACAGATATTTGTAAAATACCTTGATAAAATCGCTTTTGGGGCTCAACTGCTTCTATCCATAAAGCTTCAAGGGTGTCGTGACAAGCGTAAAACTCTTGCTGATTAAATTGATCGACACCCTGCCAAAATTCTTCAGGTAGTACTATGGCTGTCATGCCATGCTATCTCGCGCAGCCTTAATTTCGTCTAGGGAAATTTCTTGCTTATCACCGGCAAAATCGTTATCCGGGGTCAAAAATAACATACAGTGGCACTCCTTGCGTTCCCGCATGGGGACACAAGGGCAATTCCAGAAGGTAGCTTTCACCTCTGCTTCTTTGTCTTCATAATGGCGACAAGGGCATAAGGGAGCACCGAGTTCTTCTTTGTTTTTGGCAAGTCCCTCAATCACCACAGCCGTTACGCTTGGGTCAACACAGAAGTAAGTGTCAGTCCGCTGAGCATAAGTCTGAGCAAAGTTTTGCATCGCCTCCAGTTTACTATCACTGGCTTGATTAGCTATTGGTGATGTAGTCATTTAGTAAAATTGAGTTATGAAAGAGTTCTTAGAATTGTATCGTACTGTCTTACAGGTAAATCGGATATTTGTTGATCGTTGGGATAGCGATACATAGTTTAGGATAATGGTTTGATAGCTTGAATTGGTGTTAAGACATACCAAAAGCCTTTGCTTTACCGAAAGCTCTGAGGGCTCATCCCCTAACTTATAGTTATGGGGATGAGCCCGAAGGGAATTTATTCCCCGTCAGCTAATTTTGATCTCGAATGCTGATACTGGCTCCGATAGTATATAATTAGATAGTAAAGCACGCCAGTATTGGAGATGACCCTTTGATATAAGTAGGTAACGTAAAAAATGTGTCTTGAGAATGCACATTGCGTAATTCAATCTAACGATATGATGGCCTATGAAAGTCATTGGGCAAGAAATTA
>NZ_JAAHIG010000218.1:0-15369 GCF_010692305.1 Moorena sp. SIO4G3
TGTCATAAGCTATTGGTATAAACCCAGTCAATAACTGGTCTATTGAGTTCATGATCAACTTAATGTATTTTAATGTTTTCCGTCAGAGGTAAGGGTACTATCCCTGGAATGGTTATAAGTGAGCCAGGCTAATTGTCAGTTATCGTAAAGTTATATTAGTAGTGTTATTAGCCCATTGATTATGAATGATCATGCCTTGCATCAAGAGGGTTTGCTTGAAAACCACCTTGAGTCTACCAAAGCTACTAACGTAGATCTATCACGTTCAGCTGACAAAGAAGAAATTTCTATTCATTTGGATACCGAACTCTTGGATCAAATCAAACACTTGACTAATGATCCGAGTAAAGTAATAGAAACGGCAATTCGTCAATGGCTCAGGGGTGAAAGGGGAGCAGATCAGGAATTAGCCCGTACCTTTGACCGAAATCCACCCCTACCGCCCCGAGGTGAGTGGAACGATTGATAGACAAGAGGTAAAGGCATCTACTTTGAGAGGTTGCCATTGGCTCCTGCTAAGGGCTTGGTTGGTTGCATTTACGTGTTGAAACGGGAACTGAGGCTCCCGGTGTTGCTTGTAGTTTCCAGGTTTCTTTTAATGGCTGCACCTGTGAATTTTAAATGTTTTCAAACTGGATATATAAATAGGCAATCCGCTAGTGCACAAGGTGATTCTAACTTTTTGCAGGGTTTAGGGTGTGAGCTGGTTTATACTCAAGAGGCATCGGGTAAATGCCTTTCTTTTCACTGGCAAGCTGCTGAGCAATATGGTCTGAGTTTGACACAAGTGGTGGGACTTCCCCTAGAAGATGCATTCTGCCCGACTGAAGCCGAAGCCTACCAAGATAGGCTTCAGAGAATTTTGAGCCAGCGAACCCCTGAACGTTGTGTTCAATCGTTTTGTTACCAGGACAAATCCTTTGCCTTTGAGTTGGTCATTAGCCCCATTTTGCCAGCGGATGGCGAAGCAACCACTGTTCTAGTTATGGGTCGCTTTTTGCCGGAATCATCAATATTGGAATGGCGGGAATCTCCTACAAACCTAAGTGTAGACCCCCATCAACAATTACTCACCAAAATTTCCCGGCAAATTCGTCGTACCCTCGATCTAGATACCATTTGGCAACAAACTGCCCAAAGTCTAGGGGAGGCACTCCAGGTCAGCCGTTGCCTCGTGTGCTATTACAAACCAGACGCACGGGTAACCAAGGTGCAGGCAGAATATTGCCAACAGCCGTTGCGGTCAATGGCCAAACAACTGCTACCCTTAGATTCTGAGCCTTACCTGGAACAAGCCCTCACTAGTCAGGAGCCACTGCTGGTAGAACACATTGTTCCTGGTGAATGGGAACAGTTGTCTGTGTTGGTGGTTTCAACCTCCTATAAAGATGAACCTAATGGTTTGATTTGCCTACAGCAGTGTGACCATCGCCGTCAATGGAGTGCTGCAGAAATAAAGTTAGTGGGAGAATTGGCTGAGCAAGTCGGCACAGCGATCGCTCATGGCACCCTTTACAAGGAGCTAGAAATAGCTAGTGAAAGGGCTGAAGAGGCCTCTCGCCACAAAAGTGATTTTCTGGCTAATACTTCCCATGAGTTACGAACCCCTCTCAATGGCATGATTGGGTTTCTGAAGTTGGTTCTTGATGGCATGGCAGACGATCCACAGGAGCAACGGGATTTTATCCAAGAAGCCTACAATTCTGCATTGCATCTGCTCAATATTATTAATGATATCCTGGATATTGCCAAGATTGAAGCGGGTAAAATGGAGCTAGAACTCGCTCCAGTAGAATTAGAGTCTCTGTTTAGAAAAGTTGAAGACTTTACGATCAATCAAGCCGAGCTAAAAAACCTCAGCCTCAGAATTGAAATGCCTGATGTCTATGATGGCATTGTTATGTATGGTAACTATCAAAGGCTGCTACAGGTCATGTTAAACCTAGTGGGCAATGCCATTAAGTTTACTGATGAAGGTGGGGTGACTGTTAGTGCTGAGGTGATCCGAAAGAAGATAACTTTCAAAGGTACAGAATTCCCAGGATTGGTTAAAGTTCGAGTTGCTGATACTGGCATCGGTGTTTCCCTCGACCAGCAAGACCGGCTGTTTCAAACATTTACCCAAGTCGATGGTTCCCGAACTCGCCAATATGGCGGCACGGGTTTAGGCCTAGTCATATCCCAAAAGCTGATTGAAACCATGGGGGGTGTGGTCAATTTTTTCAGTATGGGGGAAAATTTAGGGTCAACAGTTACCTTCACAGTACCTCTTTATCAAGTTCCTGTGATGGTTTCCAATCAAGCAACTGATATGGATTAACCATCCACTTTTTAGCTTACTCTTACCATAGGATGGAATTAAAATAAAGTCAGCTGACCTGTTAATAGTTAACCGTTCATTTTTTATAAAATATAACGGTATAATTGGTAAGCTTTTTGTGGAAAATTTAAAATCAACTTACCTATACTTCTTCCAAAGCATGATCAATTTGGGTGTAATGGTTAGAAATGTTAGTATTAGTTTTAGCTTAAAGTTAGCTTAAAGTATTTCACCTAATTTAAAGATTCTATGTAAAGTAGTAATGCTATAATAACCAGCGTCAGAGATTAGTGAATGAGTAGTCTTTGGATAAACTATCGGTTGACTTAGCAAGACTATGATCGAAAACGCAACAGCTCGTGAAGTATTCCAGGCGGCTTACGACAACCGCTACACCTGGGACGACGATTTTCCTGGTTACAAAGCTGACCTGGAAATTAAGCAAGGTGATGAAGTATACACTGGTCAAGTTCGCATTAATGGTGATCACAGTGTTGAAGTCAGTGGGTTTGATGATGAAAAGGTCAAAGAAAGTGTCTATAACCAGATGCGGGATATTGTGACCCACCGCAAGCGGTCATCCTTTGAAAAAGCCCATGGTAAAAACCAATTTAGCTTTGGTGACAATGATTCTACTGGTGCCGTAGAAATTTTTGTCAAGGGTGATGCTATGGGCTCTAACTATAAAGTCCGAGGGCAGGAAATTTGTCATGTCAGTCGGGTGATGGGTCCGATGGCTTTTACAATTAATACCAACGATAGCCTAGATACAGGAGAAGGGTATATTTCTTCAGGCTACAATGCCATTTTTCGCAATGCCAAAACTGGTGATTTGATGGCTAAACGAGAGTTTGAAGACAGCTTTGATAAAGTTGGTGATTATTATATTATGACTCGTCAAGTAGTTTATGCTATCGAGGAAAAAGGGCGCACAGCTACTGAATTCAACTTTTCTAATATCAAGTTACTCGAACCAGCGATGGTTTAAGCTTTGGTTTTAAGCAAACAGCTATCAGCTGACAGCTGTTTGCGTAGCGTCACCCATTTATTTAAGGGGGAGAAGAGTTCAAAGATAACGATGGCAAAACTCTAATGCCACAGATACATGGCTAGTTTGCTGGGGATAATCAACAACTGGGCGAGTTATAATCACTAGGGAGATGCCTAACTCAGTAGCTAGGGCTCGTTTGATATCTTCTCCCCCAGCAACCCCAGACGCCTTGGTGACAACCACAGAGATGTCCCAGTGATGCCAGAGTGCCTTTTCCAAATCAGCTGGTACCGGAGGGCGCAGGGCAATAATTCGATTTGGGCTAAATCCAGACGCGATCGCTACATCGATGGCAGTAACACTCGGCAGAATCCTGGCGTATAGGGTTGACTGGTCTTGCCAGCTACGGAATAAGGGTAAATGTTTGTAACCGATGGTCAGCAACACCCGCTGGTGATGGAGATAGTTACCAGCAATCAGGTCTTGAAAACTATTGAGATAAATTATTGGTGAATTGTCTAGTTCAGAACTTACCTGAGAATTTAGCTGTTGCCGTTCAAAACGCAGGTAAGGTATATGCCGAGCACAAGCGGCTGAAATCGCTATCTGGGAAATTTCCACTGCATAGGGGTGAGAGGCATCTAGGATCGCTACAATACCATGCTTCTCCAAAAACTGCTCTAGCTCATTTGTATCTAAACGTCCGACTCGAACCCTTAAATTTGGGGTTTGGGGATAGAGGGATTTAGCTGCAGTTGTGGTAACGGTTACTGTACAGGGCATACCCCTGGATGCGATCGCATTTGCCAGAGTCACACTTTCGGTGGTTCCACCAATCAGCCAAATACGGCCACTGCTATCGAGCACTCCTATCTGCCCTTCAGGGCTTTAGTAAAGTTTTTGCGATAGGACTTATTGGCAACGATTAAAGCTGGCCACAACAGAGACAAGTATATCCGGTTGGTTAAGCTGCGGCTGAAGTCAGTCCGCTCAAACCCCCTCCAGAATTTCCACACGCCATACCCATAGACTACCAGTAACCCTAAGACAATTAACTTAGCCATTCATCAAAAATCTTGCCATATTTGGAAACCCCGTCTCAAGTCAGATAGGCGTCTCGCCTGACAGGGAGGAAAAGCGAGCCCTTGGGGCGGTTTTAACTACCCTTGATGAATCTGGGTAGAAGACATTTGGTTAGGGTGCATCTCATTTTTGCTGTTTGACACGGTGGTGCGTTACGGGGCGGCCTGTCCAAACCCTGACTAAGAGGCGAAAAATGAAGGCCCCCCTAACGCACCCTACGGAAAATTTTCAAAACTGAGATGCACCCTTTGGTTATTGTGACATGGTTTTTCACCTCCGGTGCTTTTTATAAGTTGACACTCCCCGGTCTTAAGACACGGGGATTCTTAGTTCAACGAGCTGCCTTAAACCGCTATATCTTAATTTTTGACGTCGCCAAAAATTAAGCAATACTTAAACCGAAAACCCGTCAAGACCAAGAATTCAGTTCAATTTACAGCAGACCCAGCGGGCAATTCTTCCTAAGCGTTTAGCTACTTACTGGGAGTGCCTTAAAAAGTCGGTTTCCTCCCTTTTCACTCGGTTTCGGCGTGCCGGAGACGAAACCTTAGAAGAGTGGAGCCTTAATAAAAAAGTTTTCACCCTTTTATGCATGGCCTGTAACCCTTAAAGGCTCCACTCTTCTTACGGTAACTTCTAACCCCGCCGTACCGTTCTTTTCTCAAAATGTGCAATGCTCGGGTTCACACACCAACGGTTGATTGATGGTTGGGTTTTTAGCGATGCAGCGCGGTCTTGGGGGTTTCCCCCATGAGCGACTGCATCAAGAAAGGAGGACTTTCCCTACCCTCCGGGCATTACTACTTTCAGGTCATGCAGTGGCGGGTCTGACTCCCGGTTGCGCCTCGGTTTTTCAGCCTGTACCCATATTTAAAGTATACTCTAGTGCTATACAATCGTCAACAGGCGGCTTTAGCCGCTATTCGCTTTCATCCCCGCTCGCTTTGTGACGGGGTTTTCAGCGGTTAGACTTCTATAATTTTTATATTAATGATAATTTTACCTTATCAAGCCAGTGTTAGACCATGACCTCAATACCATAAGTGTGTAGGTTAATCAACAGGTGCGCGCCTCCTAGGGCGAGTAAATCGCCCTAGGGTCGCACCTAAGAATTGATTCGGATTACAGCTCCTAGTAGCATTGATCCAGATCCAGTTTCTCTAGTCTTCATTTGTGGTGTCACCCTTAGGAGTTACAGACTAGCCAAACTCAGTAGTGATCATTACCTGAATGAAGAAGCAACGGGTTAACGCGCGATCTTTCTTCTGAGGTCGGAGGAAACTTGGCGACACCAGTGTCGTTAGTTATAGTTCCGCCAGTCTTTGTCGAAAGCACTCTTTTATGAATCACTATCGACGCTAGCATGCCAAAATCACGGTTTTGAGATCAAGTCACTGTTTGTGGAGGTGAGTAAACAGCTAGAAAAAATGTCCCAGAGTCTACCAAAAACTCTTATTATTTGTGAGAGTTAAATTAGGGTAACACCGACACGGATGATTATGTAACTTAAATTAAAGCCGAAAACCAAGGTAAAAATAGTTGCGCTTAAATCCCGGTGGAACGAACTTTTTTGACATTTTTATGGCGCTCGCGGGATATTCCTGAGAGCTTTGGGAGATACCCCCTGGATGCTATTGCATCTTGCATTGGCGGGCTAAAGTCTACGAGGGTAGATTTTGGTAGCTAAAAAGTATCGGAAAGTACTTCACTAAAAAAAGCCCATAACAAGACAAATGAACGTAGACAAGATGATCAAACCCCTTAACGGGTTAAAAGAGGAGGAATTATGCGAGCAGTGCTGATGGCTGGTGGTTCAGGAACACGGCTGAGACCGTTGACCTGTGATCTGCCCAAGCCCATGGTGCCAATCCTGAATCGACCCATTGCTGAACATATCGTTAATCTACTCAAACGGCACAATATCAATGAGGTCATTGCCACTCTGTACTATCTCCCAGATGTCATGCGGGACTACTTCCAAGACGGCAGTGACTTTGGGGTAAAGATGACCTATGCGGTAGAAGAAGAACAGCCTCTGGGGACTGCAGGTTGTGTTAAAAATATTTCCGAATTACTCAATGAAACCTTTTTAGTCATTAGTGGCGATAGCATCACCGACTTTGATTTGACTGCTGCGATTGAATTTCATAAAGCTAAGAAATCAAAGGCGACATTAATCCTAACTCGCGTTCCCAATCCCGTTGAGTTCGGGGTGGTGATCACCGATAAGGAAATGCGCATCCGCCGATTTTTGGAAAAACCTTCGACCTCAGAAATTTTTTCCGATACTGTTAACACTGGCACTTACATTCTTGAACCATCGGTTCTAGAGTACCTGCCATCAAATGAGGAATGTGACTTTTCTAAAGATCTGTTTCCAAAACTCCTCGAGAAAGATGAGCCAATGTATGGCTATGTAGCTGAGGGATATTGGTGTGATGTTGGTCATCTGGAGGCTTACCGAGAAGCCCAGTATGACGGCTTAATGAATAAGGTCACACTAGACTTTGCTTACCCAGAACAATCCTCAGGACTGTGGGTGGGACAAAATACCTATATCGACCCTACTGCTAAGATTGAAACCCCAGTACTAATTGGTAACAACTGCCGGATTGGGCCAAACGCCCACATCGAAGCAGGAACAGTAATTGGCGACAATGTTACTATCTCTGCCCACGCTCACCTGAAACGACCGATTATTTGGAATGGAGCGTTGATTGGTGAAGAGGTTAATCTGAGTGCCTGCACCATTTCCAGGGGAACCAGGGTAGATCGTCGTGCTCAGGTTTTGGAAAGTGCCGTTGTCGGTTCCCTGTCTAAAGTCGGAGAAGAAGCTCAAATTAGTCCCACTGTAAGGGTTTGGCCAAATAAAACTATAGAATCAGGTGCAACATTGAATATCAATTTAATTTGGGGCAACACTGCCCAACGGAATCTTTTTGGTCAGCGGGGTGTCCAAGGCTTAGCCAACATCGATATTACTCCCGAATTTGCCGTTAAGTTGGGAGCAGCTTATGGCTCTACCTTAAAACTAGGCTCCCAAGTATCACTCTCCCGTGACCAGCGTAGTATCTGTCGCATGGTGACCCGGTCTTTGATTGGGGGATTGATGTCTGTAGGTATTGATGTCCAGAACCTAGATGCAACCGCAATTCCCGTGGCTCGAACCGTGGTACCAACCTTAGGGGTTGAGGGGGGTATCCATGTGCGCGTGCATCCTGACCGACCAGATCATATCCTGATCGAAGTTATTGATGCCAAGGGAATTAATGTCAGCAAGGGTAAAGAGAAAAAAATTGAGGGGGCTTACTTTAAAGAAGACCTAAGACGAGTCCAGATTAATGATATCGGTAATGTTAACTACCCGATCCAGTTAATCGATATCTACGGTACTGCTTTTGAGAAGCATCTCAATGTAGAGGCAATTCGCAACAGTAGTGCTAAGGTAGTTATTGACTATGCTTATGCCGTGTCTGGTGCGGTGTTACCCCAACTGTTAGCGAAATTTGGTGCTGATGCAGTAGTCCTCAATGCCAGTTTGAAACAAACAGCTATCTCCACAGAAGAACGAGAGAGTTTGCTCAATCAGCTGGGTCAGGTGGTCGAGGCTCTAAAAGCCAATTTTGGTGTCCAGGTCTCTGCTAATGGGGAACAGCTGATTTTGGTGGATGAATCGGGAATCTCGATTCGAGGTGAGATATTGACTGCACTGATGGTCAATATTATGTTAACCTCTAACCCCAGGGGAACTGTGGTGGTTCCAGTCCAGACATCAAGTGCGGTGGAACAAATTGCCCGACAGCATGATGGTAAGGTGATCCGCACCAAATCTAACCCCACAGCACTGATGGAAGCTTCTCAAAGCAACCCCAATGTAGTATTGGGAGGTAGTTGGGACATGGGCTTTATTTTCCCCCAACTACATCCAGGCTTTGATGCCATGTTTGGAATCGCCAAGTTGATCGAGATGCTGACAGTCCAAGAGCGATCGCTTGCTGATATTCGTGCCGAACTTCCTCGGGTATGGTACAAAACCGTTACCCTGCGTTGTCCTTGGACAGTTAAGGGTAGCCTGATGCGTCATCTGGTCGAAACCCATCCCAGTGAGCAGCTCGAACTTGTTGATGGCGTTAAAATTATCAACGCCCAAAATGATAACTGGGTGTTGATTTTACCCGATGCTGGCGAACCCTTAGTCCATATTTTTGCCAACAGCGATGACCGGGATTGGGCCGAGGAAAACCTCAAGCATTATCGCAACCATGTTCAGGAATTCGTTGAAAAAGAACAAGGTGTAGAAGCGCAACCTTCAGCCGTGTCATAAATCCGTGTCATAAATCCGATTGATCGGCTAGTGACAGCCATAGCGGTGGCTTTTCTCAGGTGCGACCCAAGGCTGCGAGGGATTTCTCGCTGCCTTGGAGGCGCGCACCTAAAGAGTTTTTGTAGACCTCAGGAAAGTCACCGCTATGCCGTTGTTGGTAGTTAATTGTTGGTAGGTTAAGTTCTATCAATGAAAAGCCAAGAGTATTGGTACGCTTGTTCTATAATGAAGAGTCGAGCAATCAAGCCCTATTAAATAGGGATAATACGGTATTTAATAGTATAAACCCGACATTGACAATTCTCTAGCACTAGGGTACTATTAAAGTATAGGATTCACACAGCAGCAATGCCGAAGAAAGTAGGAGCAACTAAAAAAATATCGACTCAAATCGTCCTTGTCATCGGTATGACAAAGGTGGTTGAGACAGAGTTGCTGTCTACAATGAAAAAGTTGGGCATTGTCAGATCTGAGTCTTACAACAAACTGGGAAGCATCAACTACTGGAACCTTGACTGGAAAAAAGCTATTCCAGAAGTAAAAAGTTTTAGAACTCCAGATACTCTGGGATTACCTGCAAAATTAATGGACTGGACCGTTAATGACGTAGGTAAGGCTATTACAGCCCAACAAGCAGCTTGTAAAGATGCGGTTATTAAAAAGATTTACAAAAGATTTCCAGGAAAAGAAAATAAAAACAAACGGAAGGAATATGTCACGCAACTTAAGACTTCGGCATTCCTGGACAATTCTTTACTGCACAGACTTGTTAGAAAAGAATTTCAAAAAGGTCATTCTTGGGTTAAGAATCAGATAGTTTACCAGCAAGTTGGCTACAAGTGTAAAAGACTTTCGCGGAACACTTGGCAACTGGAACTAGCTGGATTAACAAAGGGAAAAAGGAATAAAATAATTGTCAAATCTAATCGAAAAATCAAAGGACAGATTAGATTAATCTATGATCAAATATTGCAAATATTTGAAATTCACTTTTTGGTAGACCATGGTACCGTAGAAGTTCCATCTGAACGTCGAAGTATCGGGGTGGACAAAGGTTACACCGATCGCGAAGCGTGGCCAAAGGCCTTAGCTTTTTATGACTCAGAGGGTCAGGCTCACGGTACAGGACTTGGAAAAATAATCACCAAAAAATCAGATCGTATATGTGCTAAAAACCGCAATAGAGGAAAACTGTGGGCACTTCACAGAAAGCTAGAAAAGTTAGATCCAGCAAAGTCGGCTAGAATACTAAAAAATAACCTAAGTAGGAAAACAGAAAATCGCCGTTACAGACAAAATCAATCAGAACTAACCGCAAAAATAGGAGCGGCTTCTAAATCTCTCTTTAACGGGGAGTCATTAAAAGTATTTGCAGAAGATTTAACTCAACCGATACGAAACAAACGCCGATCCAAGACCGTGTCCCGCAAACTTAATAGTTGGATGAAAGGAGTGATGCGGGACTCTTTGCAGAAATGGGCTAATTGGACTGGTTCGGTTGTCACAGAAGTTCAACCTAGTTACACGTCGCAAATTGACTCTAGAACCGGAACCCTGTTGGGTAAAAGGACTGGGGACAATTTTACCGGATTTGATGGGGTCGTGTTGCAGGCTGATTATAATGCTGCCAAAAATATTCTTGCTCGTGGGACTGATCACGAAATTACTCGGTACATGAACAAGAACGAGGTACAGGCAGTCTTGTTGCGTCGTACCGCGCGTTACTTGGAAGGGATGGGACTAAGTTTGGTTGATGGGGTTGAGCTAGGTTGGATTGATCCCAAACATAGCAAAACTAAGGCTTTCAAGCAACTCCTGGTCGAGATGCCAGGAGCGCCCAAATAGACAGGTGGGAGGCTTAACTCCAATTGCCGCTTGACCACTTCTCACTTGGGCCACAATAAATTGCACCTTGACCGATTTATACGGGTTGATCCCGATTAATGACGGTTTAAGAGTATCTCAACATTCAAAGGACAAGGGAGATAGGACATGAACAGCTGCATTTTAATGGCACAAATTATTCAGGATCCAGAACTGCGTTACACTTCAGATAATCAGACACCCCTGACTCAGATGCTAGTACAATTCTCCGGTGTCAAGGCTGAGGACGCCCCATCCACCTTAAAAGTGGTAGGTTGGGGGGAATATTTGGCTAATGACATTAAAGCTAACTATTCCACAGGCGATCGCGTGGTGATTGAAGGTAGCTTAAGGATGAATGTGATTGAGCGACCAGAAGGATTCAAGGAAAAACGGGCAGAATTGACTGTTTCCCGGATTCACAAATTGGGAACAGATGATCACTTCGAGCCACAAGTCATGGCCTCGGATAGAACTTTCCAGCGTACCCCAGAACCATCCTCTCCCCAAACCTATGATAAGGTTGTATCGATGGATCAACATCGGATGTCGTCATCAGTTTCTTATCCCAACAATACCGAACAAGATTTTGCTTATACCAGCACTGAACAAAATACTGAGCAAAGTTTTGAGTCTTCTTTTGGGTCTTCATCTCCTCAAAACCCAACCTCTGGTAGCCCTAGTCATCAACAAGATTTAGATGATATTCCCTTTTAGTTATTAGCAGCAAAAATTATAGCGTTTATCATAGCTATGAGGTACAAAAAAAATTTACCTCTTCCCTCTTTTCCCCTCCTGGGAGGGGTTAGGGGTGGGTTCCTGCTCCCTGCTCCCTGCTCCCTGCTCCCTGCTCCCTGTTCCCTGCTGTCTGTTCCCTGTTCTCGACTTCTGCAAGAAGTCTATTAAATTGTGTTTCAACTCCTTTACGTACTGATCTATGCCCTCCAGCCTTATCTAGACCTGATTTGCTTTTGTTTGGCTTGGGGGCTAATGATGATTCTAGCTTGGAGCGTTTTGTCAGCAGTCCGAGAAAGTTTTGCTGTTGCCAAACGACTGCATCAAATTCCCTGTTCTAACTGTCAGTTTTTTACTGGTGATTATCGTCTTAAATGTACCGTGCATCCCTCTGTTGCTAATTCTGAGGCAGCAATTAATTGTATGGACTTTTGTTCAAAAAATAATTACATGACAAGAGTTTAAAAGACTCGACAGTAAGGGCATTGGCTTCATCCTTGCTGCTGGGGAGGGAGCCTAATATAGCAATCCTAAATTATTTGTAAAATTCCTGGAATTGTAAAAAATTGGTGCCTTCTCCCTTCCCTTCTACTTCCTACTTTAAATAGCAATTCGTGTAGGAATTGATAGAATGTTTTTTCCCTGTTCCCGTCTTGATGCAGTCGCTCATGGGGGAAACCACGGCAGTCGCTCATGGGGGGAACCCCCAAGACCGCGCTGCCTCCCCAAGACCGCGCTGCATCGCTGTTCCCTGTTCCCTGTTCCCTTTGCTAAAGCAGACCATTTCTTTCACAAATCAGATAGGATTGCTATATATAGCAATCCTAATGAAAGCATGCGTGATGGATAACACAATTACTTACCTCACAACTGCTGACCTTGATTCCACCAGGGCGATCGTTTTAGCGCAAGCAAGCGGTCTAACTTATGATGCTTTTGATAAGCAAAACCCTGCTGAGTGTCTTGAGGTGTCTCCACCGGATGGTTATGATTTTGTAGACTACTGGACTGGTGTTGATGGGATTTTTAATAAATACAAAACTGTTGAGTGTTATGGTCTAGTGTTTCGATCTCAGCAGTCTCCTTACACTTATATATTTGCTTTTAGAGGTACTTCTTCGACAGAGGATATAATAGATAATTTTGGTGTTAATCATACAACATTTGTACCTTATAAGGAAGATGTTGTAGTGCCATCTGAGCTCAGGGTTGAATCAGGTTTCTACCATATCTATTCCAATAGTGATGGGAACACACCCTCGATGCAGAATCAGGTGTTTGCCCTAGTTGATAAATATCAAGCATGTGAAAAACCGATCGATACTCTGTATATTACTGGCCATAGTTTAGGAGCTACACTGAGCACTTTCTTCACACTTGATATGGCGTTGTCTAGACCAGATATCAAGTCTGTAAGCTACAACTATGCTTCCCCTCGTGTAGGCAACCAAGCATTTGTAGAATTTTATCAACAACAGGCACCTCAACAAAACCCGGAGACACGAACTATTCGTATCCAAAATGTTTATGATAAAGTTCCTTGTGTCCCATTTAAACGTGAAGGATACCAGCATTTGCCCTATGCCTATCTAGTTTCATTTTATCGAGACAACTTAATGGGTAAATTTGATGTTATAGACAATCATCATCGCAAAAATTATAAAACCGTTTTGAATTGTGCCTTCGAGAGTGAAAGTGGCTTTTGTGATAAAACCTTTGACTACGATCAGGGCAAAACGATGAAGTCGGTGAAACCAGACCCTAGTACAGTCTGTACATATTGGTAGCTTTTGGTCTGGGCTTGTATCCGAGGGGGATGATGTATAAGAGGGTGCATCGAAATAGGTTTTAAAACCTCTCGTGTCTTCACTGTACCACTGATTTATAGTCGCGAGAAACTGTTGAAATTCTGTCTGGGTTTTGAGGATATGGTGTTCTTTGCTGTGTAGTTATACTCTGCTGCTTTAGTTAATTGTCTACCAGCGAATAAATTTATGAAATAACTTTGGTATCCCTTACGGGACGCAAATAGAGAGCGCCACGTAAGGCATACCTCAAAGTTCAGACAATCTATGCTTTGTCTTTCCTTAGCTCGACATGGTACTCGACGTTTACAGTGCAATTACTCCCGCTAGGACGTCGGTTTGTGAGAATAGCTGACTTCCCGGCTTCATCGAATTTCAAGTCGATTGTCCGTGCGTCTTTTGGAGACAAGTAGAAGAAGTATTGTTTCTTCGGTGTTTGAAACATTGAAAGGAGGCAATTTTCGTCTGTCTGGTTGTCTAGGTGAGCTCCTACATAATTGAAATCACCGTAGGATTCCACTTCGAGCTTACAAAATTCTTTAGGAAGAACTTCACATGTTGTGGTTTCTACTGCTGCGATTGCCGGTGCCTGAAAAGCAGCTAAGCAGCTAACAAACATGATCGCAAAAGCCGCTAACAGCGATACAAACTTTTTCATTGGTTTCTACCTCGTCATTCTTTAGGATTTGGTTTATTGCAAAAATTCGGCAGTGTTTCCCCTTTGTGTTTTTGACCCCCTTGGGTTTTTGGTGGTCTCAGGAATAACACTGATTTTTTGCTTTCTCTCTCATGACGTTTTTCCCGTAACTTTTCTGACCTTTTCTGTCTTAACGGAGAAATTGGCAAACTTCCACAATAAAGCGGATTGGGGATCGCCGTGCAGGATTTTCCTGTCCTGGATTGATGGCTTTTTCCCTTTTGCCCTTGAATTTGTGCTTGAAAACGGCCATCTTCCCCTGCTTTTCCCTCTCCGCTATAGCTACTTAACACCTCTATCTTTTTCCACACCCAAGATATCCCCTGGCACACCTTAGATATCCCTTGCTCTCGGATCATTTCTGCATGGGTTAACCCTTGATAAAAATGCCCAATAAACCTCTCGCGCCACCGTTCTAGTAAAGATAGGTGAGCCCCGATTCTATCTGAATATGTCTCATCCAGTGTCGAAGTCGGTAACAAAACAAGCTGTCTTGATGATAGCGGTAACTCCCTACTCACATTAGCTACATCAGTAATCTTCTGGTCTACGAGAACTGTTGGCTGGACGTAACTATAGACAAACTCATGGCTTTGTGGCTCTACTACCTGGACACACTCGTTATCTGCCGATACTGTTGCCGTTTCCTGAATATTCTGGCCAACAAGAGCCCTTGGGTTCACGGAACTATGGACAAACTCATGGGTTTGTGCCTCTAGCACCTCGACCCATTTATTATCTGCCGATTCTGTCGCCGTTTCCAACGCTTTCTTTTGATCATCCTCGATTCTCTTCTGCTTTTCCCCATCTTGCCGTGGGGTAGGCGATTTCCTGCCCATGGCTCCCGTGGCACTTACTTCTGACTCGGAATCTTGGAAATAGTCACTCAACTTCTCTTTTAGCAATTTGCGCGCCAACGATATCCGCTTGCAGACGTTGTCGTAGGTTATCCCTTGAATCTCGGCAATTTCTGTATGGGTACGCTGTTGATAAAAATGCCAAATAAATGTCTCCCGCAGCCGTTGCGGTAAGTCAGCGATCGCTCGTCGAATTTCAGTAGACTTTTCTTCTGACTCCAAAACGTACTCAGGGGATTCTACCGAAGACACTGTAACGATTTTATCAGTATTACCCACCCATTCGATATTTTCAACATAGCCAGAACCCCGAGAGCGTTCTCGGATCATGTCGATGCAAAGGTTGCGAGTCAGCTGTATCAGCCAAGCCTTGAGATTAGCAATTTTCCCTGCAAATTTTTGCACCTTTTCCCAAGCTTTCAGCATAGCCCGACTCAGAGCATCTTCGGCATCCGTTGGGTTGGAGTTCATCAACTTGAGACAGCAGCAATAAAGGTGGTGTTGATGCTCCTGCCATTGCTGCCAAAAGTGAGAGACTAGATGGGACTGGTCACTCTCTGTTATAGGACTGTCCCTTAAATCTGCTCTTTGACTTGCTGTGGCTATCATCATACCTTAACCATGCCCATATTACTTAAAGCTGACAACCTTCAGATAGTAACTTGCTTTTTCCTCAATAACAATCCACCTTAAT
>NZ_JAAHIG010000219.1:0-15304 GCF_010692305.1 Moorena sp. SIO4G3
TGGGTTAATGTTTCTTTCAGATGCACTTTCCAGGGCTTTGTGGCGAAATTGACCGCATACAGTACTATACATTTAAGCTGTTTGTCATTGAACCGTGCTAATAACCTCAGAGCCAGTTGACCGAAGCGATAGTTGCCATCCATATCTCCACAGACCTGCCAGAGAATGATGGCATAAGATACATAGCACAGAGCAGACACCGCACAATTCCCCTCTTTCACGGAGAGATTGACCTGTTTCAAAACCACTAACGGAAATAGTAGAGGTAGGGTCAGATAAGCAACTGGTATCAGTCGCCAGAGGATAGTCATCGCCGCTAGTTTTTCCGGTGCGGTCATCACTGGCAAATCAATTAAGTCCTCAATCTCTTTACCCTCTAAATGCGATTGTGTCTGCTTTAGAGCCAGCCCAATATCCTCTGGACTGGGCTGTTGGGGGAGTTCTATCCCCAATAACTTCAGCACTTGCAGCCCAGTGGTAATGGCTTGCTCAGGCCGGTTTTGGGCTTTATAGGCTTCAATAGTGACTTCATAGGCTTTGATTTTGTCCAGTAGTGTTTTCCCTTGTGCCAAAACCACCTCAACCAGTTGCTCCATCTGCTCAAAGTCGGTATTCAGGTATGCCGCCTCGGCGGCAGCTTGATATAGGGCTAGGCTTAGGTCATACTGACGTTGCCAGCTATTTTCCCCTAGCAATTCCAGACCTACTGTTAAATAGTTAAAAGCCGCCCCATAGGCCGTGGCCGCCTTGGCTTTTTCTCCAGCAATACGATTTAATTGAGCTAATTCATCTCGCTGAGCAAGATCTGTAATTAACTCCACACCATAATTCAACTGATTGACAATATCAAAAATCTTCTCTTCTCGTTCTGCTGTGGGGATATTTTTCAACAGCAGTTGCCCAATGGTTAGGTGGGTTAACTGTTTCTGGTCTTCCGGAATCAGAAAATAAGCCGCTTGCTGGACTCGGTCATGTAAAAACTTGTAACTTGGGGATTGGTGATCCGGGATTGAGAATTGGGGATTGGGGATTGGTAATTGGCGGAATTTTTCCTGAGTGCTCGATGGGTAATTACTATTAACGGTAAAGAATTTGTAAATTTCAGTTGTCGGTAAAACTAACCCTTCTTGCAGAGATTTCCATAAATAAACCGCTGTCTCAATTGGGGATTTATCATGGATAATCGCCAGGGTATCCAAATCAAATTGGTGGCCAATACAAGCCGCTAGTTTCAATACCTCCTGAGTTTCTTTTGGCAACTTTTGTAACTGCAGTGCCATAAATTCTACTACATCATCTGTCAGAGCCAAGCGTCTAATTTCAGCAATATCACACTGCCAATACCCTTGCTCAAAATTAAAGGTGATTAATCGGTCGTGATGGAGGGATTTCAGGAATTGGGTCGCAAAAAAGGGATTTCCTTTAGTTTTCTGAGCGACTAATTCGGTCAAGGGTTCTGCCAGTTCTATCCCACAAGTCAGGGTATCGGCAATCAGATGGTTTAAGTCAGAGTTGCTCAGGGGTTCGAGGGTAATGGTATTCAGTGAAACACCAAGGTTGGCCATCTCGGACAAGGTGAGCATCAATGGATGAGTAGGATTTACCTCATTATCTCGATAAGCACCAATTAGCAGTAGATAAGACGTATTAGTTTCTGCCATCAACAATTGCAGCAACTTCAACGAAGCGGAATCTGCCCACTGCAAGTCATCGAGGAAAATCACTAGGGGATGTTCCTTAGTGGTAAACACTTGGATAAATTTACTAAAGAGCAAATTAAACCGATTTTGAGCTGCCGTACCAGAAAGTTCGTCAGCCGGAGGCTGTTTACCGATAATCCCTTCTAATTCTGGAATCACATCCACCATCACTTGACCATTCTCACCCACAGCAGACAGAATTTGTGCTTTCCACTGCATCAGTTGGCTATCGGTTTCGGTGAGTAATTGCTCCATCAAGTCCCGCATTGCTTGGACGATGGCACTAAAGGGAATATTGCGCTGGAACTGGTCAAACTTACCTTGGATGAAATAACCCCGCTGCCGCACAATCGGTTTTTGGACTTCATGGACCACAGCGGTTTTACCAATGCCGGAAAAGCCAGCGACTAGAATCATTTCTGTGGTTCCTTGAGTGACTAGCTCAAAGGCGGCGAGTAAGGTATCTACTTCCGGTTGACGCCCGTAGAGTTTTTCCGGAATTACGAAGCGATGCTC
Organism: Moorena sp. SIO4G3; assembly: GCF_010692305.1. NCBI lineage: Bacteria > Bacillati > Cyanobacteriota > Cyanophyceae > Coleofasciculales > Coleofasciculaceae > Moorena > Moorena sp. SIO4G3. The sequence goes on from NZ_JAAHIG010000219.1 coordinate 2,217, forward strand.
CGTAGGAGCCGCTACGCGAACGCAAATGTCTCGACTGCCCAACTTAATGTCAGCGTACGCGCCAAATCTGTGCAAGTGATAGGAACACTGTTCTAGGTCATACTTAAGCCCCAAAGCACTCTGATAACGGTCTTCAGCATTTTTAGCCATCAGTTTACTGATAATTTCCGACAGGATTGGGGGAATAGCTCGGTTACGCTGGTGTGGCGCTAATGGTTGTTTAGCAATATGACAGTGAACCAACTCCATCGGGTCAGTAGTGCTAAACGGTAACTCTGTGGTGAACAACTTGTAGAAAGTTACCCCCGTCGAATAAAAGTCACTGCGGTAGTCAATGCCCCGATTCATCCGTCCGGTTTGTTCCGGAGACAGGTAAGCCAGGGTACCTTCGAGGCAGTTAGGACTAGTCAGGATTTGGCTTTCTTTCGGGAGTAGGGAGGCAATACTGAAGTCGATGAATTTGACTTTACTGGTAGTGGGATTAATCAGGATATTGCTAGGCTTGATGTCTTTGTGGATGACTCGGTGGCGATAGAGTCCATCCAGGATGGAAGCGATTTGAATGGCGATGTCGAGAAATTTCTGAAGTGAGTGATCACTGATCATACCAGTGATCATACGGGGATGCTCTACCTCATCCGTGATCGTTCTTAGGTCTTTGCTAAAGGTGGTATAGTCTTCCAGGGAAATGCCACCAAAGTCTTCCATCACCAATACCAACGTATTGTGGTAGGACTCCAAGCTATAGATTTGGATAATGCCGGGATGGTCAAGATTTTTGGCAATAGTGTACTGATTGCGGAACTGGACAAGTTCCTGGAAGCTGGGATAGGGATTATTGAGCAGTTTGAGTACTACTGGTGTTTGGTCATTGTTCCTAGTGCCACGATAAACTAAGGTTTTCGACCCATGGTAGACCAGGTCAGTGATGCAATAGCCTTTAATGTTGGGAGGAGTTGTGTTCATGGGTGACATACCTAGGTGAGGGTATACGGCCAATGGGACCAATTCAACCGGACTCACTATATAGGATTCCCATTTCCTCCAGACTAGGTAACATTGATTGAGTAAGTCAGGAGGTAAGTGGCATGGCAGGGTGTGGGGAGATGGGGAGATGGGGAGATGGGGAGATGGGGAGATGGGGAGATGGGGAGATGGGGAGATGGGGAGATAGGGAGGGTGGGGAGATTTTGATTCTTCAACCAGCTAACCTGCAACCAGCTAACCTGCAACCAGCAACCAGCAACCAGCTAACCTGCAACCAGCTAACCTTCAACCAGCGATCGCATAAACAAAGCTAGACTAAGGAAAATTAGCGAAGTGACACTAGCGGGGAATCTCAACAATGCTTAAACCCAAATCAACTTTGATTGCTTTCCTATCAACTACTGGAATTGCCAGTGCTGTTTTGTTGGGTTCAGTTAGTCCAGCTGAATCTTGTATGTACAAGAAGTCCATTAACTACATCAGAGCTGAGCAAGTGAATTGGTTACGGTCTCCTTGGGCAGCGGTTATTACCTTGCCAGGATTAGCTATGGCAGCAGCTTTGTACCTGGGTAATCGCTATTACCTAAGCGATCGCCAGTGAGCTTACCTCTGAAATTAAGTCCAGTTAATTACTTCAAAGAATAGGTAAACATTTAGCCGTCAGCCGTCAGCGGTCAGCCGTCAGTATTGAGCTGACCGCTGATAGCTGATAGCTGTTCGCGTAGCGTGCGCGTAGCGCTTAAGCTGATAGCTGAATGCTTACAAAAAAAATTGATTAAAATAGTATAAACTATACTAGTCCTAAATCCTTGGAGAAATCACTATGAGTCAGGAAGAGGAAGTAACTTATACCCAAAAAACAGAGCGCCTCCAAGCCTTTACCCAACTAATTAAGTCAGTCGCTCCACTGATTTGGACTGTAGTAATTATTCTTGTATTCATTCCCTTAGTCAGCAAACTTATCATCCCCCATTCCACCAATCCTGCTCAAATTAACCCCTCCACTGAATCAACAGTTGTTATTGAACCCCGTCCCGACTTTAGTAAAGTTAATCAAGCAGTTGCTGATGCCGTCAAACAATCTCACGCCAGTGCTGAAGCCTTTGCCGCCCATGAGTTAGATAGTTGGGAAGCCGAGTTAATCCCCCGTGTGGATAGTTTTTTGGATTGGTATTTTGATTATTTTAATCAAAAAAAGATGGAGCTTTCAGTTCCGTTTATGTGGGGAGCGTCGGCTATCATGCATCAAATCAATCCCAACCTTCCCTCTGGCAAGCAAGCCATTGACGCCAAACTTACCGAGACCTTCCAAAAAGAATTTTCTAAACGAGTACTGCTTCCTCAGAATGCTCAAATGAGGATGGAACTAATAACGAATGATACGATTGAATTATATATGGCTGATTTGGGAAACAATCTTAGTGACATCCAAAGCCAATATCAAATTCCTCAAGGTCAGTGGGATAGATATATTAACGAAATTTCCACTACTATTAATGATACGGAAGGTAACCTATCCAATATTTCCCTGAAATTGTTAATTGGCGGTAGTGGTTACTTGGTAGCTAAACCTATTCTGGTTTCCATGGGAGGAAAAGTAGCGAGTAAAGTTAGCAGCAAACTAGCTGGCAAAGCCGCCAGCAAAATGGCAGCAAAAACCGGTGGTTTAGTGGCAACGGAGTTAGGAGCAAGTATAATTGATCCCCTGGCTGGTATCGGGTTATTGATTTGGGATGTTTGGGATTACCGCCACACCCTGAAAGTCGAGAAACCTATTTTACGCAGCAATATATTAGGATACTTAAAACAGGTCAAAAAATCTCTGTTGAACAATCCTGAAACTGGGATTATGACAGCAATTTATCAGTTAGAAGAGGGGATTTTGAAGTCAGTTGAATCGTAAGCAGTCAGCAGTCAGCGGTCAGCAGTCAGCACCTCAAGTAGCGTGCGTGGCACAGGCTTCTAGCCTGTGAGGTAGCGCATATGCTTATACCAAGTTGCGGACAAACGTACAACTTTCTCTTCCCCCAATCTCCCTATCTCCCAATCTCCCTATCTCCCCATCTCCCTATCTCCCCACCCTCTCTTTAATTATGGGTATTCAACCAGACTTGATATAATACCTTCCTCTGCGTACTCCTGTATAACAGGCTCATAAATTTCAGGAATAGTGGGATATTTCAGACCTGTAAGATTCAGGGAACCTTCCAATAATCTTCTAGCAATCATTGCAGCGGTCTTGGAGGTCAGTTGTGAACAGATGGAGTAATGGTCACCCGGTTTAGCAGAAGGATTGGTTATAGAAATGATGCGTTCTTTTTTGTCAGGGTATTGCACGAGCATGTCGTAATACATGATAATTTGATCCACTTCTGTATCCCCTGGCTGATAAACCCCCAGTTTCTGAACCAGTAAGTCAGAGATTACATCACAATAGGAGGGCGAATCTTTGGGGGGAATAATCGGCTTGTCGTCAAACAGACCCAGCCATTGATAGCGCATCATAATATTATGGGAAACTGGTATACCCAATTTCTGAGCAACCAAGGCTTTAGCATCACCATTTGTGCTGCCACACAGTTCTAGCACAATTTCCTGATAAGTTTTCTCAAGCAGCTCAGGGCGATATTGTGTATCACAGAAGCCAAGATCAATCAATCCCTGTAAGGTCTCTCCCCAACCAGGGTATCTTAATGTTCCATGATAGAAGTTTCTAACATTATCAATGCCGTAAACCTTAGGGTATAGATAAGCTCCAGAATCTGAATTTGGACGAGATTCAAATGTCCCTATATTGGGAACTTCAACCGTTCTAGTTTCTAAATAAACTTTGTCTCCTGGAATCAGGGGTATCTGGGAGTCCTTGATCCAGTCTCCAGAGCCATCTTTGATCTTAACCGAAGCAAAAAGGGATTTTTTAGGAGCCCAAAAGCACTTATAACCAAACGGATTAATATTAGGATTACAGGGTAGTACACCAACATGATACCAGAGATCGATAATCTCTCCGCCCTTAGCATGCACATCGTCAATGAGCTTTTTACCGATCATGCTGCCATATCCAGGATCTGTGCCAGCCTCTGTCACAATGGCAATGCCTTTTTCTTTTGCCTGTTGATCCAATTGTTCGAATTCTTGCTGAGTCTTGAACAAGTAGCCGATATGGCAGGTCATGATCAATGACACACTATGTTCCAGACAGTATTTTGTCACAAGGGGCTGATAGGGACCGGGTAAAAAGCTGATGACAATACTACTTTCTTTAATCAATTGATCAAGAGCCTGATTTTCGGGATTTGACCGATCAATGTCAATAGGATAGAAACTGCGGCTTGAATGCTGATTGACAATTTCTTCTGCAGTCATCTTATTCCTAGAGGCTACAGTAATGTGATAGCCTCGTTCATTGAGATAGTCGCACAGAGGAGCAACTGACACACCCGAACCTAATAACAAAATGTTTTTCATCTAAATCTCCTCATGGATTATCAACAATTAATTCAGGAATTACAACTGTATTAGGAAGATTCAATAACATCAGCACGATCTCGGCTATAGTTTCTGGTTGAATCATCTTTTCTGGGGATAAAGGAGAAGAGTCCTTTGCCATATTTGTGTTAACCCATCCTGGGCAAAGCGCAGTTACTCTTACACCATCTTCTTTAGCGGCATGGAACATGGCATGTGATGCCGCTAAAAATCCAAACTTACTGATAGAATAGCCAACTTTACTGTCTTCAATGTATTTAGCACCGTTGGAAACAATGTTAATAATCCGGCCTTCACTGCTCTGACGCAAATACGGTAAAACCAAACGTGTAAGACGTATCGGTGCTTTTGTATTTACATCCAGCATTTTATCGAGTAGTTCCTCGTTATCATCTTCAATATCCACGGAATGAAAAATGCCAGCATTATTAATTAGGCCATCTATCCTATGAAAGACATCGAGCGTTTTTTTAATCCATTCATGTTCTGTATTGGGATAAGCTGAATTATAAGAAACCAATAACACCTTATCCTTTGGCAGTGCTAAAATATCTTTGGTTACCCGATCTAACTCTCTGACGCCAAGGCTAAGAAGAAAGCCATATTCATAGAGTTTGAGTGCAATTGCTTTGCCTAGGCCGCGATTAGCACCTGAAATCATCACAACTTTTGCCATGGTTATAATAGCTTTGCCTGCTTATTCATAACAGCTTTTAAACATCGTTGCCGATAATCAGCATAAAAATAGTCAGTATGGCCTTCTTGCAATTTGGTGAGAACCCATAGTAATTCCCTTAGCAGGATGGCATCTTGGTGGATGGCGAGTTTATCTCTATTCAGAGATATTTTTGAGTATGCTTGAAGAAACAGCTCAGTTTGCTGGTTATCGAGATGGTGGAAATGGATAAATGCAGCGAGATCAGAATAACTATCATTCATTCCCGCCATTTCCCAGTCCAGAAATATAGTTTTTTGACCTTTCAAGAAATTTCCGTAGTAAAGATCATTATGGCAAAACTTGATGTCAGTAGCTTGATGGTAGGCATCTAATTTATTTCGTATTGTTTCAAAAAACAATTTTATTTTTTTTATTGTATCATTAGATTTTTTTAATGAATGCCAGTATCTATCAAGTAAATCTTTAATATGATAGATATGACTAATCGGTGAAAGTTCATGAATTTTACGGATAGATTCCCCAAAACTATTCAGTGCTGCTGCAGTTCTGATTTCTTTGAAAGTCCAGGCTGGCACATCAATAAATTCAGTAATTATTGAGTTATTTTTGGGGTCAAATGCGATCGGCTTCACTCCAAGGTTTGCACGATATACTTTTTGAATAATTGAATATTCTACTTGTCTGTTAATTTGCTGCACTTCTGATGTATGACAAATTTTTATAACAAAAACTCCACTATCTGTAGAAACTTTAAAGTTTTGGTTATTTTTACCTTCGGTTAATTTTTCAACCCTCCTAATAGCTACCTTTTTTAGGGAAGGGAGATTTGAGAATACCTGCTCTACAACAATTCGATCTGATTTGTAAAATCCCAAGGGCTGAACACCTGATTCTGCCAAGGTCAGCGTTTCACAAATTATTTCCGACTGCTGTAGTTGATTCATTAAGATTCCCTTGGCTATTCCTAATTGTTGACTTTTTAAAGCTGAGCTATGGTCACTGCTCAGGATGTGTCTGCAGACTGTAGCTGACATCACTCCAGTTCTGGGAGTCTGGTAGCTGCCCAGGGTGGTAAGCTTATCTCAATTTGGTATAGATTGTAACTTTAAAAAATCTAATTAAAGCAATTTTTGTTACAATTGGAAAAAATCGAGGTCAAAATCAGTACGTTTGTTCTACTAAATCCCTAAACTTTCAGGTGCGACCCGTGGCGAATTTAATAATTAGATGCGGAAAGCGCACCTAGTATTTTGAGCCAGAAAGAATAAACCGTTGCGATTGCTATTAGGATTTTTCAGATTTCTCAAATCACATTCTCAATCATCTCGGGTCGGGATTATTGAGAATAAATTCTCCTTATTGACATTGAGGCAGCAGATTTTAGGTTTGTGATACTATCAAATAACTTTTACGGCGGTTTGTATAACTATCAAGTACACAGGATTTTATCCTTCTTCCCTCTTCCGAACGCGCCCCGCGTGGCCCACGGCCTCAGTCCCTGCTCCCTGCTCCGAACGCGCCCCGCGTGGCCTACGGCCTCAGTATTACCTATTCCCTTCTCCCAGCTGTTGAAGCTCCCTACTCCCTAAGAGCTGATTTGTAAACTCGCTGTAATCTTTGTAGGATAAGGCTTGCACTAAACTAGAACAATTGAACTATTTAATAAGCAAAAGACAATCATAGCAAGGCTTTCAAGCTTCTTAATATTTACTTTACAAATTAGCTCTAAAACCCAGAACGAAAGTACCTCACCGAATTGAAAACCACTGATAGCTGATAGCTGATAGCTTACCCTTAAACCTTAAACCTTCAACCTTAAACCTTTAACCTTGGCCTATTGGCCACGGGTGCGCGTTCAACCTTAAACTTTAAAAGATTGATGAATTTGGTCTATAAATGTGCCCAATGCCTTGACATATCCCTACAAGTTAGATTAGACCATCAATAATATATGCTTAGAGTTTAAAACCGGATTGAATATTACTCAACCTGGGGCATCCTATGGAAATTTCCTTAATTAAACAAGGGCAATTAAATGCCCAGAACTGGTCTGGGACTGACATCACACCAGACGTATCAGTGGTGGTACCAATCTACAATGAGGTGGAGAGTTTGCCCCACCTGATTGATGCGATCGCATCCAGCTTAACCGATACTCAGCTCAGCTATGAGCTGATTTGTGTCGATGATGGCTCAACAGATGGTTCAACCCAACTGCTCAAGGAGCAAGTCCTCTCCCGCACTGATTTGCGAGGGGTAATTTTGCGTCGCAACTATGGTCAAACTGCTGCCATGGCAGCTGGGTTTAATTATGCTCGCGGTCGTGCCATTGTTACCTTAGATGGTGACCTACAAAATGATCCAGCCGACATTCCCATGCTGCTTGCCAAACTGGAGGAAGGTTATGACTTGGTTAGTGGCTGGCGTAAAAATCGGCAGGATGCGGCGGTGACTCGCTTACTGCCATCCAAAATTGCCAACTGGCTGATTGGACGCACCACTGGGGTTAAACTCCATGACTATGGCTGTTCTCTGAAAGCTTATCGCTCGGAATTGGTAGCAGACATGAACCTCTACGGTGAGTTACATCGGTTTTTACCAGCCTTAGCATATATTGAGGGGGCAAGAATTAGCGAGTTACCCGTGCGTCACCATGCTCGTCGCTATGGTAGTAGTAAGTATGGTCTGGGGCGAACCTTCCGGGTGCTAATGGATTTGTTGACCATCTTCTTTATGAAGAAATTCCTGACCCGACCCATGCATGTATTTGGATTACTAGGTCTGAGTTCCCTAGGCACGGGCATAATCATTGGGGCTTATCTGACCATTCTCAAGGTAGGTCTGAATCAAGAAATCGGGGATCGGCCTTTACTGATCTTGGCAGTACTCTTGATCTCAACTGGTGTACAACTGTTTAGTCTTGGTCTACTGGGGGAACTACTGATGCGTACTTACCACGAATCTCAGGGAAGACCGATTTATCGGGTCAGAGAAGTAGTGTCTTCTAATGTTGAGCAACCTTAGTCATATCACTTGGAAATCAAGTTGGTTAGTGGCTAACCAAAGTACCAAAGCGCCCCCATTCACAATTTAAATGCTTGAATGGGGGTGCTTTGGGGATATAGGGAGATCTCACAGGGGTAGGTTTTTTACATTTGGGTCGGGAGTCGGGAATCGGGAATCGGGAATCGGAACCCACCCCTAACCCCTCCCAGGAGGGGAACGGGAATCGGGAAAAGCGGGAAATGGGGAGAATTATTCCGGAAATTACTGTGTATTTTGATACATATTTTTAGGAATTTATACGTAGCGATGCAGCGCGGTCTTGGGGGAAACCCCCACTCGCTATTGCATCAAGACAATCAAAGTACATACTTGCCCCTTTGTAAAAAACCTACCCTTGTAAGGATAGGGAGATGGGGAGATCGGGAAATAGGGAGATGGGGAAATAGTAGACCGACTTTTGTACTAGTGAATCTTACTCAAATTTAAATGCATATTAGGTTAGCCGCTAACCAACGGTATTTCTTGACAATTTGAAATTTGTAAAGATTATATGAAGTTTATAATCAAGATTTCATTAAGCTCCAGATTGCTAGTTGATTTGGAGAATTTTTTTAGGTTTTAATTAAGTTAAAATTTTTTTTGATAAAAAATTCATTCAAACCACTTATGCATAACACTTAGTTGGGCTGTAGGGCTCTTCCTCAGGGAATAAATTAGGAGCAGTTTGGGTTTCTAGTTAAAGAATGCTTGAATCCCTTGGTATCGGTGTTTACCCTTAAGTGGTACATTCTTACTCACTGAGGTCTGTTAGTAATAGCTGAAATTAACCACTGGTTATTGTTAACTTCTATTAAACTCTACCGGAAACTTACTGAAAAATAGTGAAGTTTCCATCAATATGACTTGGAAATGGGGCGCTCTTGATCAGAGTGCTTTAACTATAGGGGAAGATAAACGTGTATTTAAAGAGCAAAACTGATGGGCTTACTGATCGGCTTGAGATCAAAAGCAGCAGGGATGAATTGACTGTCTGGGAGAATCAACCAGTCTCCTATGATGAACAAAATGTCAGTAGCATGAACATTCTATTACTCGCTCCTCATCCCTTTTATCAGAATCGTGGCACACCCATCGCAGTCAACCTGGTTTTGAAGGTGCTTTCTGAACGGGGAGACCAGGTTGATGTCGTCACTTATCCTGAAGGGCGTGACATCAATTATGAAAATATCACGGTATACCGAACCCCTAATCTACCGTGGGTTCGGAATATACGACCAGGGTTCTCCTGGAAAAAAATCCTCTGTGATGTTTTCATGTTGCTTGCTGTAATTCGCCTAGTGACTAAGAAACGCTACGATTTGGTTCATGCTGGAGAAGAATCAGTCTTTATTGGTTTAGGGCTCAAAATTTTGTGTAAAATTCCCTATATCTATGACATGGATTCATCTCTAGCCCAACAAATGATTGAAAAGTATCCTTTGCTACAAAAATTTTCGTCAGTATTCAACTTTTTTGAAGGACTGGCTGTGAAGAATGCCAAAGTCGTGGTTTCAGTTTGCGATGCTTTGGCAGCAGATATTGAAAAGTACAAGCCCAGAAAAACTGTAGTTATTCCAGATATATCGTTGCTTAATTATAATCTTTCTTTAAAAAAATCCTAAAAAATCTTTTGATTTAGACTAACTAAACCCTACTGATTTTTAAAATCCTTATTTTTAAATTTTAAGTAGACTAAAAGAACCAATAACTGTTACTATAAGTGTTAATAACGGAAAGTATGGTTCCGGTCTCCTAATACTACCTACGTTTTATTTTGTAACGAAAGATAAGTAGAATAGTGAAAATGTGCAGGTTTGTGTAAATTTTCGCTTCAAGATTCAACGTCAAGATTCAACGTCAAGATTCAACTTCAAGATTCAACATTGGTGTAACTATGTATAGTAATTTGAGACGTGAGCTAGGAATCCGTAATGTACTCCTGATGTATGTGGGCAATCTGGAGACTTATCAAGGGATTGACCTACTTCTAGACAGCTTCGCCTTGACCCTTGAGCACACTGATCAGGCTGACTTAGTCATTATTGGTGGAGAAGCGGACGACATTCGGAAATACACCAATAAGGCTCACTGTCTTGGGATGCAACAACATGTCCATTTTTTAGGACCAAAACCAGTTGAGCATCTGGCTATCTATCTGGAGCAGGCTGATATTTTAGTATCTCCGAGAACTAAGGGTAAAAATACCCCGATGAAACTCTACTCCTATCTCGATAGTGGCAAAGTTTTGTTAGCCACAGATTTGCCAACCCATACCCAGTTGCTAAACAATCACCTTGCTCTGCTTAAGAGGCCAGATGCCAAAGCTTTCGCGCAGGGAATGCTGGCTCTAATCGCTGATGAAAAGCTACGACTGAGCCTGGGCAGTGCTGGCAAAAAATTGATTGAGAAAAGGCATACTTATGCAGCTTTTCGGGAAAAATTAAACAGTCTTTATGATTGGCTACATCACGAGTTAGCAGAGCATACCGCCTAACCAGACAAGTAATGAGAAGGAACCTAGTAGAGTTAACCAGAAACTCTTACGATCTATTAGTCATCGGTGGTGGGATCTATGGAGCTTGCGTAGCTTGGGAAGCAAGCCTCAGGGGATTGTCAGTGGCCTTGGTGGAAAAAGCTGATTTCGGTGGTGCTACCTCTGCTAACAGCTTGAAGACCATCCACGGGGGATTACGGTATCTCCAACATGCTGACCTGAAACGGATGCGTGAATCCATTCATGAACGCACCAGTTTAATGCGGATTGCGCCTCACTTAGTTCATCCATTACCAGTGTTGATTCCCACCTACGGCCATGGGATGAAGGGAAAAGAAGTGCTATCTGTGGCACTTGCGATCAATGACTTAATCAGTTGCGATCGCAATCGTCAACTCGATCCCCAAAAACACATATCCAATGGTCGAGTGATCTCTAAGCAACAGTGTCAGCAGCTACTGCCAGGAATTCCCCAGGAGGGACTAACTGGAGCAGCAGTCTTTTATGATGCTCAGGTCTACAACTCTGAACGCTTGACCCTATCTTTTCTACGGTCAGCTGAGCAAGCTGGCGCAGTGGTGGCTAACTACGTAGAAGTGACTGGATTTCTGCAAACTGGAAATCGGGTCACGGGTATTCAGGGGCAAGATGTGTTAAGTGGCAATCAATTCGACATCCGCGCCAAGACTGTGGTCAACACCAGCGGACCATGGATAAATCGGGTGTTGAGTTTACTAAACCAATCCCAGGAGCAACCCCAGCAGCAACCCCAGCAGCAACCCAGAGTTCCCCTTGCCAAAGCCATGAACCTGGTGATTCACCGTCCCCTCTGCCAAACCTATGCTGTGGGTATTTCCACGCCATACTCCTATCGTGATTCCGATGCCATAGTCAACAAGGGGTCTCGCTTACTATTTATTGCGCCCTGGCGTGGTAAATCCCTGATCGGTACATCCTATACTGTTTGGGATCAAGACCCGGATAACCTCAATATTACTGAACAGGATATTCAAGACCTGCTCGATGACATCAACCAAGCATGGCCATCGGTTAAACTCAACCAAGCAGATGTAGCTTTCGTCCATGGTGGCTTGCTTCCTAGAACTGGCATGAGTGAGACCGGAGAGCCACAAATGGCTAAACACTATCAAATCTTCGATCATGCCAAAGAAGAATTTCCAGGATTGATCTCGGTGGTTGGGGTGAAATATACCACTGCCAGAGATGTGGCTGAGAAAGTCGTTGACCAGGTATTTCGGTCATGGGGGCAAAAGCCTCCCAACTCCCTGTCATCAGTTACACCAATTTACGGTGGACACATCGAACAATTTGAAGTGTTTTTGCAGACGGAAATCTTTAAGCAACCCTATGGATTGAGGGAGGAGGTAATGCGCCGCCTCGTTTATAACTACGGTAGTGCCTATCAAGATGTACTGCTGTATTTAGAGCGAGTATCAGATCACTCCTGTGCACCTACTGATGATTTAGCTGTACTCAAAGCGGAAATCTTGCATGGGGTTGTTGAGGAAATGGCTCAAACATTAGGTGATGTGGTCTTCCGGCGGACAGAACTGGGTAGTGCTGGTCATCCCGGAAACGAGGCGCTCAGAACCTGTGCTGAGGTGATGGGGGCGGAACTAGGATGGAGTCGGTCACAAATAGAGCTAGAGTTAGACAAGGTGAATCACATTTTTAATATGGGAGGTTCATTAACTCAGCAGAAAAGTATTGGAATTGAAACGCTTCAGGGTTCGGTGAGTTTAGCCGAGAAGATCCTTTGAGGTTTTGGTGCAAGATTTTAGCTGAATGGGATTGAAGCAGCAGCAGTTTATGGAAATCAGGGAGATTATAACAAAAATCCATGGTAGCTACCCCTCAAAACCATCAATTAATCCTAATTGATGGTCACGTTCACCTTCATGACTGTTTTGATATCGATCAACTGCTGACCTCAGCTTGGGAAAATTTTCAGCGATTTTATGGTGAGGCAGGTGATCAAGAAAATTTTAAAGCTGTATTATTGTTGACAGAAATAGAGCCTCAAAAATGGTATAAAAGGTTAGCTGATTTAGCTCAAAACAATAATCAGTCTAGGGTAAGCCAGGGAAAACCTTGGATGTTCCACCGTACCCAGGAAGATTTCTCTTTATATACCTGTAACGCCTTAGGCCAAGGAATGTTCTTAATTGCTGGTCGCCAAATTGTGACAGCGGAAAACCTTGAGGTATTAGCGTTGATTACTGACCAAAACCTTGAAGATGGTTTACCCTTAGACGTAACCATTAAAGCAATTCTGTCTGCGGAGGGAATCCCTATACTCCCCTGGGGAGTTGGTAAATGGATCGGAAATCGGGGAAAACTATTATATAAGCTCTTGGAAGACAAGAATTTTCC